>JBGUIU010000297.1:0-40965 GCA_045113275.1 Paludibacteraceae bacterium | reverse complement strand
TTTGCACCGACAAAAAAAAGACGTTGTTTAATTTATTTATATAAAAAAATGAAAAAGGTAGTTTTATTTTTCGCTGTTTCTGCTGCTTTCGCTTTAGCATCTTGCAGCAATGAACAAAATCAAAACGCTACTGTAGCTGATACTACTGCTACTGTAGTTGAAGAAGTTGCTACAGTTCTTGACTCAACTGTAAACGCTGCTGATAGCACAGTATCTGCTGCTGCTGATAGCTTAGTATCTGCTGCTAACACAGCTGCTGAAGTTGTTGAAGCAATTGAAAACACTGTAGAAGCTGCAAAGTAATTCAGTGAAAAAAATCGAGAAATAAAAGGGCTACTATTCAGTAGCCTTTTTATTTTTGTTTTAGTGACTCCCCAAAACTCATACCGTAAAATTCTGCCCCGTCATTCAATCAATATCAACTGATTACTCCCCAATTCTGTTTTTCTGACATCATCTTTTGTATTCTCTGATTCAACATAAGATTCTTTTCCAGCATCAAGTCAGGGTCCTCTTCTAATGTCTTTCTTGCAAGATCTCTAGCAAACTGAACAATTTGTCCATCTGTTGCCAAATTAGTAATCTTCAGATTCAAAGCCACCCCACTCTGTTGTGTTCCTTCTATGTCGCCTGGTCCCCGCATCTTCAAATCGACCTCCGAAATCTCAAAGCCATCACATGTCCGGACCATCACATCCATCCTTTGACGACTCTCATTCGATAATTTAACGGATGTAACCAAGATACAATAAGACTGATCGGCTCCTCGTCCCACTCTACCTCTCAACTGATGAAGTTGTGACAAACCAAATCGTTCCGCACTTTCAATCATCATAACGGAAGCATTCGGAACATTCACACCTACTTCTATTACAGTCGTCGCCACCAAGATGTTCAGCTCTCCCGAGACAAACCGTTGCATGACACTCTCTTTTTCCGAAGCTTTCATCTTACCATGAACCATGCCTAAATGATATGTTGGCTCAGGGAATACATTCTGAAGCTTTTGGTAGCCCGACTCTAGATTTTCATAATCCGACTTCTCTGATTCCTGAATCATAGGGTAAACAATATATACTTGTCGGCCTATGGCAATCTCTTCCTTCATGAACTCATATAAGTCTGCTCTCTTGGTGTCATAACGATGTATAGTTCTAATTGGTTTCCTACCCGGAGGCAACTGGTCAATCACCGACACATCTAAATCACCGTATAGAGTCATTGCTAATGTTCTAGGAATAGGCGTAGCCGTCATCACCAACACATGAGGAGGCTGTTCATTCTTTGCCCATAGCTTAGCGCGTTGAGCTACACCGAACCGATGTTGTTCATCAATCACAGCCATGCCAAGATTTTTAAATACTACCTCCTCCTCTATCAATGCATGCGTACCGATTAGAATCTGTATTTCTCCATCAGCCAGCAATGGTAATATTCTATCTCTATCTTTTTTCTTAGTCGAGCCCGTCAGCAATTCAATTGACACTCCTAAAGGAGACAATAATGCAGAGAGCGACTCATAATGCTGTGTGGCCAAGATCTCTGTAGGAGCCATCATACATGCCTGATAATCATTATCCAGCGCCATCAACATGGTCATGAGCGCCACCAATGTTTTACCACTACCCACATCTCCTTGCAACAAACGATTCATCTGTCTTCCACTACCCACATCCGTTCGGATCTCCCGTAACACACGTTTCTGCGCACCTGTCAGATCAAATGGCAAGCACTCCTTATAGAATGTATTAAAGTAATGTCCAATATGTTCAAACGGCATGCCCTTGAATCGCTTCGATCGAATCTTCGACCTACGCAACATATCCAACTGAATAAAATACAACTCTTCGAATTTCAATCGGAACTGAGCTACTCTAAGTGTCTCTAAATCTTTAGGGAAATGTACATTAACCAAGGCATCGTGCAAAGGCATCAAATGATATTCCCTGGTCAAGTACTCAGGCAATGTCTCATCAATGCGATCATTCCCTATCGATTGGATGATCTCCATCTCAATTTTCTGAATGGCTTTTGAGTTCAAGAAACCATTCTTCATCTTTTCACTCGTATTGTAGAGTCCCTGGAGACCACCTAAAGAGAGTTTGGATCTCACCTCCGCGATTGTCTCCATCTCTGGATGAACCATACTCACCTTGCCACCGAAAAAAGAAGGTTTCCCGAATGCGACAAATTCATAACCCTCCTTATATGCCTGCGTCACATACTGAATCCCCTTAAACCATAGAAGTTCCATAGACGACACACCGTCTGAGAAGAGTGCCACCAATCTCTGCTTCCGCGCCGCACCGATCAGGTCCATTTTCAATATTCTACCCCTGACCTGAACATACGAGGAGGTCTCATTCAACTCTGAAATAGCGTAGATCTTACTTCTGTCAATATATCGGTAAGGGAAATAATACAGCATGTCTTCATAGGAGGAGACATCTATCTCCCTTTTTAGCATTTCAGCACGTTTAGGACCTACGCCATGCAAATATGTAATATCTTTCCCTGATAGATTCATTCGACTAATGCATTCGCAATTTTCAAATCATACATCGTAGTAATCTTGATGTTCTCACGATTACCTTCCACCAATTTTATATCATATCCCGATGATTCAACCACCGACGCATCATCTGTAAACACAGTACGATACTCCTGTTGATAGGCGTTGATTAATACATCGTAAGAAAAGATCTGCGGGGTTTGAACCAAGAAGAATTTACTTCTATCTCTTGCCACACTCTTCTCGTTCACAATCTCTCTCAATGAATCAACCGACGCTATGACAGGCACAGCCGTTTTATATTTCTCTGCCGCGTCAAACGTCTTTTGCAAAGTGGCAACCGACACAAAAGGTCTTACTCCATCATGTACCGCCACCAAGGCTTCTCCTTGAGGCTTAATCGACAACAATCCATTCTTGACCGAATGATAACGACTCTCACCACCTTCCACTAATTGGCAGGGCAATGTAAACGAGTAGTCATCACATAACTTCTTCCAATAGGAGAAATGATCTTTCGGCAAGACCAACACAACCTTTATCTGAGAATCGTATTCATAAAATCGTTGGATAGTTCTCATCAAAATAGGGGTATCCTTCAGAGGCAGAAATTGTTTCGGAATTTCACCTCCCATTCGTAATCCTTTACCCCCAGCAACTATTATGACATATTTTTGCATAATGAAACATCTAAATCTTTACAAAGATAGAAAAAAAATCACACAGAGGTTATGTCGGATATCACCCTAACAAAATCCTCTGTGTGCAGTTACATAAGAATGAATGTTCTTTAGCCTATTTTTTTAAAATCTTTTTTACATACACTTCATCGCCAGCGTATATCTTTACGAAATAGACTCCTGGTGTATAATCTGCGCCGAACCTTATCGTTGAATCCTCTTCTACATTCCAGTTGTCGATTATCACTCCATAACAAGAGACAACCTCAATCCTTCCCTCCATAGGACTTTCCAATACGAATTCCGATGCTGATGGATTAGGACAGATCAATCTATCCTGATCATTATTTTCATCCTTCACATTAGTTGAAGCCAATAAATCGAACTGCATATAATCCATATACACCTTAGGAGAATAATTCATCAAATCGGATAATTCGTAATGAATAATGTGTTCTCCTTCCGTTAGATTGATCTCTGCAGTAGTGATCATATATCCATTTTCAAACGATCCATTCGCGTTTCTCACACCTGGCAACATGACACTTGTCTCATCTTCATCATCCACCAAGATTTTAATCTCCACATCAGATGAATTACAGTGATGAAACGATACCTCATATAATCCGCTCGAATCAACCCTTACAGAGTAATGTGTCCATTCACCCTCCCCTGTTTGCATAATAGCATATCCACGACGGAAGGATTGAATATAAACAGAAGCATTATCTGGACGTAAAGCACTACCCAGATTCACCTGATCATATTCATTATATGCGATATCCTGGCCACCTTCATCAAAGTATTCCATTTCAATTCTTCCAGGTATAACCTTTCTTTCTCCACCATACGGCGTAGATGTAATAATATCTATGTCAAAGGCTTGTACCGTACTCTTTCCGTCGGCATCAGTCACCTTTACTGAAAAAGAGTATTTACCAAGAGCAGTCGGGATGCCTTCAATAACACCCGACTCACTGAGTGTCAGTCCGTCAGGCAATGAGCCCTCCTCAAGCGAAAACATGTAAGGCGCATTTCCACCATGGACTTCAATTTCAGCAGAATAGGTACCTTTCAATCGTCCGCTTAATAGAGATGAGGTCAGGAACTCAGGATCTTCGATTAATGGTCCACAACGGAAAGTCATCGTTTCACCATATTGACTGAAATCCCAGAAATAAGCGCCAGAATTAGCGCCATCCACCCAACGGGCATTCGGATCGGAATTATCATCAAAGGCAGAAGGGCCATTACCAGCAACCCAGAAAGGATTTCTTATTGTAGCCGGACGACAGTCTAACAACTCATCATATCCTTCTTCAGTATTCGTACCATCATCATTGCTATGCCAGATAAAGATTCCCTTATGATTATTTATCGATTTATAATGCTTATCTCTGATCTCTAGATAAAACTTTTCCTTTTTATTCTTTCCTGTTCCCCGATAGACGGCTGCATAGCCACACTCTCTTTTTAAGGTGATCAACCTACCATCATGAATATCTGTGATATCGATCTTATGAGTAAGCCAACCCACCTGGTCCAATGCCCATGGATTCGGATAAGATGGATTCTTCTGGTCAGGAATTGAAAAAGCATCTCCGATATTATAATCCTTTGCATTGTTATCCTCATGTCCATCATACGAATAGAAATCAGGCCATTCACATACCAGGTGTCCGTTCTCATGCACAAACGTACCCATGTTCAATTCATTACCAATATATGTCATTTGGTATGCATGCCAAGCATTACGAGAATAACCATATTTTGTCAGATTGAATCGATGGTACCCTTGATGAGGCCAAAGACCTGTAGCCCACTTGTTTTCACACGTTCCCGCATAGAATACATTGATGGCACACACGGCACCATCTCTCTTAGTCAGATCGCTCAGATCAAACCCATCTTTCTCTTTGGTATAAGATAACAAAGCCGATTCGATAACCGGGAAGAACAGATCCGTCGTATAATCGGTTGCATCCGCCGGTGAGTAGTAATCCTTCCTATTCGGAGCAGTATAAAACGATGAAGGTAAGTAGTTGATATAGGTTAGTTTTCCGCCAGAAATCCATTCGAAATACTTTTTAATTGACATAGCATTTCTATAGACTGTTCGATCATCTGAATTAAGGAACACTTCTATATTCTCTCTTGATACAGCCGACTTAACATCCTGAAAATCAATTAATACACATACACCATAGATTGTATCTGGCAATACAGAGGCCGTTTCTATAGAGGTTGCCTTCAAGGTTGCTCTCGTATGATCTTTCCCAATCAATTGACTCTTCATCCGAATGATAGAATCACGAGCAGTTTTAGAAATTCTCAGTTTGGGCTGAAGTATAGACTTCACCCTATCCGGCGTCTCCCCTCCCTTATATACAATTCCTGTGGAAGCATATGCGTTTCCGTCTGAAGATACCATTGCATAACAGATAGCTCCTGTCTCTTCATCTTTAATAAGAGTATAATGGTCTTCACTCTCTACATCAATATAAACATCGGAGCCATATAATAACACATCGACCATCGATCCATCCGGCTGCTGCATGGAGTACGGTGTCCCGTGATATGTCATAGACATAAGTGGCAATGAAAGAAACGGAACAATAACTAATATAAGAAATAATGTTCTGCAGTTTTTCATGGCTATCAATATTTTAAATCTATAGGCAAATATATATTTTTTGATTACTTAGCCAATTTTTTTAAATAAATATTTTCTATTTTTGAGCAAACAATAAAATTTAATCGTGAAAAAAAATGGAAAACTTAGGATTTGGAGATGACAAAGAATTAGTCAATTATGTATTAAAAAACTTGTCAAACGAAAACAAAGAAGGGATTACGCCAGAAAAGATTGAGAACGTACTGGACTTCATGTTGGATTTCTTTGAATACAAAGGCTACATGGATGATGAAGCCGACGGTAACGAAGAAGTAATCATTGATGATGATGAAATGGCAAACTTCATTCAAGACAAACTAGAAAAAAATGCTATTTCACTCACGGAAGCACAAGTAAAGGAGATTCTTGACATAGAATATCAATTCAATTTAGACGAAGGTGTCTATGACTAAAAAAATGAGAGGAGCCTAAATCAATTTAGACTCCTCTTATTTTATCCCCTGCCTGTTCAATTACTCATAACGAATAGCTTCGATAGGATCTAATTCCGAAGCTCTTTTGGCTGGATACCATCCAAAGAATATACCTGTAAGGGTACACACTAAGAATGATAATATTACTGAGTAAGGCTGTATATATATAGGCCACTTTAACATCAATTTCAGCACATACGAAGCTGACACTCCGAGCATGACTCCGATAAGACCGCCTGTTATACTAATAACGACAGATTCAATCAGGAACTGTGAAAGGATATCTACTCCACGAGCCCCTACAGACATACGAAGACCTATTTCACGTGTTCTTTCGGTTACAGACACATACATGATATTCATAATTCCGATACCTCCTACCAATAAGGAAATACCAGCCACACATGCCAACAGTTTCGTCATCATATCCGTTGTTGATGTCATCATGGAACTTAATTCCTCCTGAGAACGAATCGAGAAATCATTATCTTCATCTCTTAATTTATGATTCTCACGAAGAACCTCCGTAATATCATCTATTGCCTTATTTGTCAATGCTTCCGACTTAGCCGATGCATAGATACTATTCAGATAGGTAATAGAAGAAACTCGTTTCTGTACGGTCGTATAAGGAGCCAACACCACTGCATCCTGATCTTGTCCCATGCTATTATACCCCTTGGCTGTCAGCACACCCACAATCGTGAACGGTATCTTATTGAATCGAACTGTCTTCCCCACTGGATCCTCTTTGTTAGGAAAAAGATTATCCACAATGGTTTTACCCACCACACACACTTTTGCGGAAGTAGCTATGTCTTGTTCAGTGAACATCTCACCATCAGAGACTGAGAGTTTACGAATCTCCAGATAATCCAGCGTTACACCTGTCATGGAACTTGGATAATTATTATTTCCATTGATCATCTGTCCGCTACTGCTGACAACAGGAGAGACATACGAAACATAACGGTTACACTTTGTGATGATCGATTCATAATCTGCATTCTTCAGTGTTTGCATATCAGAGGCATTCATTCGCACACCACCTCCGCCTTTTTCTCTGTTTCCTGGATTGATCATAATCATGTTAGAACCCATCTCAGAGATCTGTTCCTGAATACTCTTTTTTGAACCCTGACCAATAGCCAACATGGCAATAACAGAAGCTACACCAATAATGATACCGAGCATAGTAAGGAAAGAACGGAGCTTATTATTGCTTATCGCCTTCAGTGCTATTTTTAACAAATTACCGAAATTCATAACGTCCTCCTTCTTTAATTATCATTCTTTGGCAAAGTAGCCAATATTTCTTTTGCCGATGCAATATTTGTATTCACTGTATCTTCCACCACATGTCCGTCTCGAAGAACAATGTTACGACTACTATACTGCGACAACTCTGGGTTGTGAGTAACAAATATGATGGTTCGTCCTTTTGCATACAATTCTTGGAATAACACCAAGATCTCAAAGGATGTTCTTGTATCCAGATTACCCGTTGCCTCATCAGCCAAGATAATAACAGGGTCATTGACCAACGCACGAGCAATTGCCACACGTTGTTGCTGACCACCAGACATTTGATTAGACTTATGATTCAGTCGTTCGCCCAACCCAACCGCGATCAAACACTCAATGGCCTTTTTCTCACGTTTCTCTGGACTCACCGATGAGTTATACATCAAAGGAAGTTCTACATTTTCAATAGCTGTTGTCTTGGGCAACAAATTATAATTTTGAAAGACAAAACCGATTTTACGATTGCGAAGCAAAGCTCGATTATTTTTACTCATCTTCCGCACTTCCACACCATCCAAAAAATAATCGCCTGATGTCGGTGTATCCAAACAACCCAATGTATTCAATAATGTGGATTTACCGGAACCTGATGTACCCATTATGGTAACAAACTCACCCTCGTATATCGTGAAAGAAATACCCCTCAACGCATGTACTACCTCATCTCCCACCTGAAAATCCCGGCGGATATCCTTTAATTGAATAATTGCTTTTTGTTTATTCTCTCCCATACGCTTATTTCCTAAGAGTCACACAATCATCCAATATTATCTTTTTCTATTTCCTCCCGGACGTTGAGGCATAAACGGACTTCCGCCCTCTCCTTTTGGCATCTCCTTCGATTTCATTATCTCAGAAACCTCAACAGAAGAAACGATAAGGCGATCTCCTACGTTCAATCCAGACAGAACCTCTGTATGTGTTCCATTGCTAACACCTGTCATAATACATCTTTGCTCGGCAACGGAATCTCCTACAATCGTCCACACAGTAGTTCCTCTCACCTCCTCGCTCAATCTCTTCACCTTCATCTTAGGAGGAAGCATAGACTCTTCCATTTGGAAACGGAGTGCCTTGTTAGGAATCGTAATAATAGAATCCTTGTCCATCGTATAAATTGAAATGTTAGCTGTCAATCCCGGCTTTAATTTCAAATCAGGATTCTTCGCATTGACAATCACCTCATACGTTACAACATTAGAGGTAGTGGTAGGTTCCAATCTAACCTGACGAACAACACCAGAGAATCGATCATTAGGATACGCATCAACAGTAAACTCTACTTTCTGACCCTCCTTTACTTCCCCGATATCCGCTTCGTCAATATTTGCAACTACTTGCATATCAACCAGATTTTCCGCAATCAAGAAAAGGGTTGGCGTAGTCATCGATGCTGTCACCGTCTGACCCTCTTCCACCTCCACGGAGATAACAACACCATTGATCGGTGATGTGATTGTTGCATATCCTAAGTTGGTCGTTGCCTTATCCACCTCAAACTTACTTTTTGTGACTGAATTTTTTGAACGAATATATTGATATTCTACCTCTTCAAATTCTGCATCACTAATCAAATTTTTCTCATGCAAAGCCTTATTTCTATTATAAACCTTCTCATAATATTTGAACTCACTAGTCGCTGTTGAATAGTCAGTTTTAGCTGCATTCAAATTTGTCAACAATGTAGAACGATCCAGTTCAGCCAACAACTGTCCTTTTTTCACATTGGCATTATAATCAACATATATCTTATCTATTTTTCCAGAGACCTGCGTACCCACTTCAACTTCTGTGACAGGTTCTATCGTACCAGTGGCGGTTACCGAATTAGAAATTCTGCCCAACACAACGGGTTCTGTCTCTACGATCGTTTTCGGTGGTTGTTTCTTGAAAAAAAGAAAATAAGCAATAACAACAATGATTGCCAGAAATACCGAACCTAAAATAATTTTCCTCTTATCCATATAATATCGTTATGATAACATTAAAAACAAACTAATGATAAAAATAAAAAAATATTCACTAAAAGCAATCAAATATCGACGAAATAAGCATTTTAATCGACAAAATTATCATCTACGATTCTCCTGTTTCAAGAT
This sequence comes from Paludibacteraceae bacterium, assembly GCA_045113275.1. Taxonomy (GTDB): domain Bacteria; phylum Bacteroidota; class Bacteroidia; order Bacteroidales; family Paludibacteraceae; genus UBA1181. Next base: position 31,261 of record JBGUIU010000297.1, on the reverse strand, counting down.
TTTCTCCACTGCTGGAATCCAATTCTCACCATTCTGTGGTTGGTACGTATGGAACCCTAAGTTCATTCCCGTCTCTATATTGCGTGCTCCATCATCAACAAAGAGTGTCTCTTCAGGAAGTAACGGAGCCTCTTCCATCACCCGATGAAAAATCTCGACACCCGGTTTAGTCAATTTCATCTGATAGGATGCAAACATCTTATCGAAATAATAAGACAACGGCTGACCCAACGCTGAGAATGACGTTGTATTGGCTTGTTCAAACACATACGGATTGATATTACTCAAAAGATATATTTTATACTCTTTCCTGTGCGCATCAATCCATTTCAGCTTTTCGACATTCACATCTTTTGTAATTGCCAACCATGCTTTCTCAATCGCTTCGTCACTGACATTCTTTCCCACTTCCTTGCGAAACGCATCATTAAATCCCTGTCGATCAATGCGTCCCTCCTCTACATCAAGAAAGATTCCATTCTGCCTATATAGATTTAAATAATCTGATATATTTTCCATTCCCAGAGCACGGAATTGATTGCTTGCAGCCTCTAAATCTGCATCAATAATAACTCCACCGAAGTCAAATAACAAATTTTTTATCATACGTTTACGCTTCGTTCAATATTTTTTCACCTTTTTGTACACTATGAACATCCTATCTATATGCAAAGATAAAACAATTCTTTGTATGAAAACTGAATTTTCATACCTTTGTTTGTAGCTCTTAGTGAAGGTGTGTTCTATAAATTCATTTCTGAAAAATTATAGACATATTTTTGATTTCCTCTGGAGACGATGTGCACATCGTCTCTACAGCCAACCGACAAACCTTAAGAGCAAATATAAAGTTCACAAAGCAATATGGAAGAAGAACTAACAGCTCAACTTATCGGCATAGTGAGGCATAGAATTGCCACAGATGGAGAAGGTGTCACCACATTGGTTGCCTTCCATGGTTGTCCACTCAGATGTCAATACTGTCTTAATCCTCAATGCAACAAGAAAGATACTCCGATGGTTGAACGGACACCATTCAGTCTGCTGAAAGATGTATCCATCGACAATCTCTATTTTCAAGCCACAGGTGGAGGTATCACCTTCGGCGGTGGGGAACCTCTTTTACAAAGCAGATTCATCGCTGAATTTCACAAATTATGTCCCGCAGAATGGACCATCAATATCGAAACTTCTCTATCCGTCGGTCTTGACCATCTGAAAGAGGTTTCCTCTTTTGTTCATCAGTTTTACATAGACATCAAAGACATAAACCCTGATATATACCTAAAATACACAGGGCAAAACAATCAACATCTACTAAATAATCTCGCATGGATTTGCGAACAAAACCTACAGGACAAATGTGTTATCCGTCTTCCTTTAATACCCGACTACAACACAGAACAAGATCAAGATAGAAGTCAAAGCTACTTACAAGAACTAGGGTTTGAGCACTTCAATCGATTCACTTACATCACCCATATCAACAAATGAACATAGTTTTCCGTACTATTTATTCGAGAAAATGTCTTTGTTATTCTTCTGTGCAATAGAAATAGAAGTAATGATTTTTTGAGGAGATGCAGGCAAGATTTTCATCCATTCGATGATCTCATCTTCTCCCTTTTCCTTTAATAAAGTCGCCAGATTATACGTAAACATAGCAGAATACAAAACATCTGACTCTTTTTGCTCTTCCGACAGAACCTCTAAAGGAGCTTTAAGAATCACATTCCGATACTTAATCGTACAGAGCAATTCTTCATCTGGCAATAAACTTTTCTTTGAAAGAATCGAAACAGGGAAAGTCATAGGCAGATCCCCCTCTCTTAGACGTACATAAAAAAAGGCAGACAACATAGGCGAGAAATCAACCTTATCCTTAGGAAAATCCATCAAACGGATATTATCAGATTTCACGACTACAAATTTTTCGACAGTTGTTAGGTTATCCTGATGGGAATATGCATAATATCCCACCAGACACGCCATAACAATTACTATTGGAATGATTAGTTTCTTCATATCACACCTTTAATGCACCGACAATCTCTTTCACTGATTTGAATCCTTTACGATCCAAATAGTCATTGATTCCTGAAATAATCTTCATGGTGACAGCTGGATCAATAAAATTAGCTGTTCCGACTTCAATTGCAGAAGCTCCTGCCAAGAAAAACTCTATAGCATCCGTAGCATTCATGATTCCACCCAATCCTACGACAGGAATCTTTACAGCCTTAGACACCTGCCATACCATGCGAAGTGCCACAGGTTTTACGCAAGGACCTGACAATCCACCCGTAACCGTCGAAAGAACAGGTGTCATCCTCTCTGCATCAATAGCCATACCCATTAGTGTGTTAATCAATGAAACACTATCAGCACCCGCTGCTTCCACCGATTTAGCTATTTCAGCAATGTTGGTCACATTAGGAGAAAGCTTAACAATCAAAACTTTCTTGTAGGCCTTACGAACAGCTGATACGACAGACTCTGCCCCTGCACATGTTGTGCCAAAAGCCATTCCTCCTTGTTTGACATTCGGACAAGAAATATTCAATTCGATGGCTGGAATATCCTCCAACTCATTAATTTTTTCTGCCGTTGCCACATAATCATCCACACATGCGCCCGACACATTAACAATCATATTTGTTTTTATTCCTCTGATACGAGGATATATATGCTCGATAAAATAATCAACGCCTTTGTTTTGCAACCCTACACAATTCAACATACCTGAAGGAGTCTCAGCCATACGAGGATAAGGATTCCCTTCTCGATGATTCAACGTTGTACCCTTCACGATGATACCACCGATTTTACTGATATCCATAAAATCAGCGTATTCTTCTCCATATCCAAATGTTCCAGATGCTGTCATCACAGGGTTCTGCATCTGCAACCCACCTATATTTACACTTAAATCTGCCATGTCAAATCCTTTATATTAAACACCGGTCCATCAGAACATACACATTTATGTCCTTCCTTGGTTTCTGTCACACAACACAAACAAGCACCCAACCCACAAGCCATTTTGTTTTCCAACGAAACTTCACAATCAATGCCACTTTTCGAAGCAAATGAAGCAACCGCCTTCATCATCGGTGTAGGTCCACACGAATATATTTTATCAATCTTTTCTGTCGTTAATATTGAGTGATTAGTTACAAATCCCTTTTCTCCTGCGGTGCCATCCTCAGTTGTCACCAACACTCGTCCGATCTTCTCAAATTCGTTCATCAATAAGAGATCCTTTTGCGTACGAGCACCTAACAAAAACATAGGTTGTAATCCCTTTTGTTTCAAATAATTACCCAACTGCAAGAGCGGTGCCACACCAACGCCTCCTCCGATTAGTAAAAGCGTCTTCTGTTGCGGCTGAGGATCTGAAAAGCCATTTCCCAAAGGTAAGACCAAATTCAATTTATCCCCTACTTCCATGGTAGCCAACTGACGAGTACCATCCCCCACTAGCTGAATCAAAAGCCAAAGTTCATTCTTTTCTTTATCAACATAATTAATGGAGATGGGACGACGTAAAAACGTAGAAGCAGAATGATCCACTCGAACCTCTACAAACTGACCTGGTCGCATCTCTGGCAACGGTATATCCGACGTTAGTTTCATCAGAATATGCTTGTCACCCAATTTGTCATTGGCAACAATCTTCAAATCAACAATATGTTTTTTCATACTTTTTGGACTCTTCATTGAATTCATGATTTATGCAAAGATATAACTTTTTACCGTCTTTAAATCACCTCCCATATAGTATTTTGTTTTTTTAGCGAATAAAATAGTACCTTTGTTTCCGCAAACAACGATAATCTTTTCAATTGATTTATAGTATATGAGGAACAGACCTGCCCTATCATCTATCATAACAGGTATATTGTTATTCATTCTTTTTATACCCAACATAGCCACACTGCTTTTTTCTGAGGATCTGGCAGGATTCATCGTAAAAAAAGCAGGCTATCTCATCGTATCCCTTCTCTTATTATTTCTACCTACTATCTTTTTAAAAAAGAAAACCTATTTCATACTAGAAGGTATCTTCAGCATGACATTAGCACCCATCGAGATAGCAAGTCTCTATCTAAACCATACAACTACCCATTTCATGATGATTGACACCATCCTGAATACCAACTGGGAAGAAGCAATAGAATTGCTCACCTCATTGCCTACTTTTATTATACTAATCGCTCTTATCTGGGTGGCTTACTATTGGATGCTCTTCAAATTCATTCCAAATGAGAAATTTCTTCCTCCCAAGATTCAAAAGTTATTCCTCATCGCCATACCCATAACCCTCTTTGTTGGATGTGTCTATTTCTTCCGATTAGCTAGAATGACATACACCAGCGAAAAAACAAGGCTGATAGATAATTTAGTGGATATGAAGGATATGATTGTCTTTAAGTTTGACAAAATCTTCCCTTTTGATGTGTATCTATCCACTACAGATGTCATAAAAAGGAAAGCTGACATTAGAGAAAAACAGAAACAATTATCTAACTTTTCGTTTAATATCCAACCCAAGGAAGAGAATGAGAAAGAAACGCTTGTGCTTGTCATTGGCGAGACTGCCCGTTGGAAGAACTTTGGATTAAATGGATATAATAGAAACACAACGCCTCTTCTATCTCAAACGTCCAATGTTATTTCTTATAGTCATGTGGTGACACAAGCTAATCTGACGAGTAACTCCATCCCCTTGATCCTCACCCGTGCCAATGCCACAAATACGGAAGTAGCAAATACTGAGAAATCAATAAGTGAAGCGTTCTCAGAAGCAGGCTTCAACACTTCATGGATCACAGCACAGGAGGTTAGTACGTATCAAGAGCGAATCATAAATACGTGCAACAACAGTTTCCAACAGAGTAAACTCATCACAACAGAACATTTGTACGATACAGATATGATTCCTATCATTGACTCAATTCTAAAGATAAGTGATCTTTCTAATTTTATGGTGATTCATACTCAAGGAAGCCATTTCCGTTACAATCAACGATATCCTTCTCAATATGAGGTATTTAAGCCTAGCTTTGATAACAGCATGGACTTCACCTCCATCACATCCGAGAATGCTGAGTATCTAATGAACGCATACGATAACTCAATCTTATACACCGACTTTTTCCTTTCTTCTCTTATCAATGAGTTGAATGCTCGATGTCCGATATGGTCCATGATCTACCTATCCGATCATGGAGAAAATATATTTGATGACGAACGAAACATTGTTCTACATGGATCTCTTGTCGTAACAGAATATGAAGTACACATTCCTTTCATCGTTGCCTATTCTGAAGGTTACAAAGAGAAGTATCCAGAGAAAGTGGAAAACCTAATTGCTAATAAAGATAAAAACATCACGTCCGAAGTTATCTTCCATTCCCTATTGAATATGGCTGATATTCAGACAGATATCATTTCAGACACATTATGTATTGATCAAAACTCTCTTAAAAATCTATCTTCTACATATATATTAAATGGGAACCGAACACCTACGCTATTCGATTTCAAACGATTAGAAAAAGAATAACCGATTTTTATCCTGCAAGCACAAGACATCCCATTGCATAGCATACATAAAAAAAAGACGGACAGCTAAACTATCCGTCTTTTTATGACTATGAACATTGAAATCCAGACAAGTCTTATTCTACTTGTCCGCTTATTTCAATCTCTTGTTTTTTCAATCTATTCTTAGAAAGCTCAACATATTGTTTACGACAATTAAAGATATCACAAGCAAGATACAATGCATTTCTGAATGACTCTTCTGATGCATTTCCAATACCCACCTTGTCGTATGCAGTTCCATGAGCAGGTGCCGTACGAATAATCGGAAGATTTGCGGTATAATTCACACCACTCTCCATGGCAATACACTTAAATGGAACCTGACCTTGATCATGATACATCGCTAGCACAGCATCAAAGCTCTTGAAACTGCCTGCGCCAAAGAAGCCGTCTGCAGGATAAGGTCCGAAACAGGTAATTCCCATATCCGTAGCCTTTTTCATTGCAGGAATGATGATTTCTTCCTCTTCATCACCCAACACACCGTTGTTACCTGCGTGAGGATTAAGACCTAAAACAGCAATACGAGGACGTTGAACTGCGAAATCTTGCTTCAATGATTTATTCAAATCCTTCAATTTAGAAACAATTGCATCAACCGAGATATAGGATGAGATCTGACGAACTGGCACATGACCAGTAACAACGGCTACACGAAGAACTTCGCTTACCAACATTGTCAATCCCTTCTCTCCATTTATATTGAATTTTTCCTGTAGATACTCTGTATGACCAGGAAAATGGAACTTCTCAGACTGAATATTCTTCTTATTGATCGGAGCTGTCACCAACACATCAATCAAGCCATTCTTCAAATCCTCTGTAGCACGTTCTAGGGCAATAAAGGCAGCCTGACCGGCCTCTTCCGTTGACTTAGCCAACTCCACCTTGATATTATCATCACCACAATTGATGATATTAGAACGCTTTGGATTTGCCTCGGCAGGTGTATTGATTACATTTAAGTTAAAATTTTCAATCTCCAATGCTTTTCTATGATAGGCTGCAGCTTTTGACGAGCCATATACAATCGGGATACAAAACTCATTGACACGCAAATCAGCTAATGTTTTGATAATCACCTCATAACCTATACCATTGATATCACCTTGAGTAATTCCTACTTTTATTTTATATGCTTCTTCCATACGTAATTATTATTTTATACAAAGATAAGAAAATTTTACTCAAATTCAACAGAAGTAGTAACAGCTTCCATTAATCTGATTTTATTTCTTTTTTTATGCTGAGGCGCATAGACAAATGTCTCCACAGTAACTATATCATTATTCTTTTCATCATAATACGAACGACTTACGAATGGACCTCCCATGAAATCGCCTTCAACACGCCATAAACCTCTTATCTCCGCACAATACCGACCATCCACCTTCATGACACGATAAACAGGCTCATAGTTTTTCAGTTCAGTAGCCATATATGAACCTTCCGACGGACCTTCAATATAACATTTCATTATTGAATCACGAACCGCCAATAAACGCTCCATACTGAAATCTTTCTCACTTTTATAAGGAATACGATAGGCTACAATATCTTGTCGAGAATCTAAACTACCGTTAGATAACCACGCAAAGTTAGTACCTCCTTTGGTCTTATTTATGAAATCAGGGACAGAGATGCCTATACCGACACTATCCTTAACCACTTGTCTCGATTTACCATTTGAATATCTTCTGTAAAATTCCAACGAACGTTGATATTCAACATTCACCAAGAAATCAATCATCTCTACCTTATGTTCTTCTGCTACTTTCTTCAGTTCCTCCTGCGATGGAGCCGTGATTTGAATGATCGCCTGGATTCTTGCCCAACGATTCTTTATATAGGATACTTTCCCCTGCGTATATAGTCTATCATCAACCGTAAACATAACAATGTTACGGGCAGGCTTTAAGACTCTATCGAACTGACTCTCAGGAATAAACGAGATATTGAACAATGGTTCCGACTGTGGCAATCCTGGTGTGTCATCATCAAACACATCATACAAAGCCTTTCCCCCTTCCTGTTTCCAATCATTCGGATTACCTACAATCAATAAATCATAGGCAGCACCTGTTACTGTAGGAAGTAACACGCCACCTTTATCACTATTACATGAAGTCATTAGCTGAAGCACGACCCATAGAATAACAAAAATCTTTTTCATCTGTCAGAACTTTTTTCTAATTTTTTTGTTGATAATAAACCACATGCTGCAAAGATATCCTCTCCTCTAGATTTTCGGATGGTGGCTGTAATACCTCTTTTATTCAACTCATCACGAAACTCTATCATCTTCTCCATCGAAGTACCTTCCAACTGGATATCTGGAACTGTGTGGAACCGTATTAAATTCACCCTGCACTCTAAACCGTCCAACAAGGAGACAAGTGCTTTGATATGTCTTGGTTGATCATTCACACCTTTAAACATTGTGTATTCAAAGGAGACACGTCTCTGTCCGGAGAAATCATATTTCTTTATCTCCTCTATGACCGAAGCTATTGGAAATGCCTTTTGTGCAGGCATGATTTCGCGACGTTCTTCGGCTATAGGATTATGAAGGCTGACGGCCAAATGGCATTTAGACTCTGACAAGAATCGTTTCATGCCAGGAATCAATCCAACCGTAGAAACCGTTATTCGTTTTGGACTCCATGCTAACCCATAATCAGAGGTTAAAACATCCAACGTACGTAACACATTGTCTGTATTATCAAACGGCTCACCCATTCCCATAAAGACAACATTTGTTAACTGGTCGGACTCAGGAATGGAAAAGATTTGATTCAGGATCTGACTCGCCGTAAGCTGTGCAGAGAAGCCTTGCTTACCAGTAGCGCAGAAAAGACAATTCATTTTACAGCCCACCTGCGTGGATACGCACAACGTGGCACGATCAGGCTCTGGAATAAAGACACTCTCAATATAATGGTCACCCACCTTGAATAGATATTTCTTTGTCCCATCAACAGAGGTTTGGCAATCCGATGGCGCCGTAAATCCGATGACGCAATGGTCTTTCAGTTTTTGACGATTCGCCAATGAAAGATTCGTCATCTGATCAAACGATGTCACCTTTTTTTTATAAAGCCAATCAGCCATTTGCTTACCCACAAACGAAGGCATAGCTAAAGAAGCGGCTAATTGTTTTAGCTCCTCTGTTGTTTTACCCAGTAAAATAGTCTTATCCATAGTCCAAATATAAAAAAAGGCACAGAGAGAACCAAATCACCTGTGCCTTATATGATAGAATTATTGATTAATAATGAGTTGAACGGTTATCAACCACGTCCGCATCCTCAATCAAAGATTGTAACATCATACGATTTACTAAAACACGTACATCTTCTTGTGCTCTTTTTTGACCCATTTCCTCATTTACAGGAGAATCCTGAACTTCAAGTACTCTGATAGCATAAACACCATTTTCACCTTTTATTGGAGCAACCACTGTATTTGCTTCAGCCTTTATAGCAGAAGATACAACTGCAGGTTCTGTTCCATATCCAGCGATATAAGGATAAGCGAAATTAACACTTACTGTATCAATTTTAGAAGATACCGATACAAGATCTGCTACATTAGCTAAATCAGACATCAATTGATCTGCCTTCATATCTTGACGAGCCATTGATTCGATCTGACCAGATATATTCTCTGATGAAGCAGGAATATACCCCTCTTCTACAATCTCTGACACGAAACATACGATGAACTTATCATTTGAGTCAAATGGTTTCTTACATACCTCATTCAATTTAGAATTAAATGCCCATCTTACGATTGGACGAACATTCTCAACGTATGATCTTGATTGGTTCTCAGTCAATGGACCTAAATCACGAACGATCAAGTTCTCAGCATCTGCTGCACTCAAGAACTTCTCTTTTGTATTATTTTTAGCGATGAATGAGTTTGCTTTTTCAAAAGCAGCTGCAAATGTTTGACCACCAGAAGTGATACGATTAGAAATAACTGCTAAACGAACCTTCTTTACAGGAGCTGTTTTTTCAGTTACTTTAACCAAGTAGATACCTTGATTTGTTTCAATCTTAGCATATTCGCCAACTTTTGTTTTGAATACTACATTATCGAAAGTATCCAATCCGAATTGACCTTCACGAATCCATCCAAAATCACCACCATTCTGACGAAGTTGAGGATGCATAGAGTGTTTACTAGATACAGTAGCGAAATCTGCACCAGCCTTCAACACATTAATCAAACTATCGGTAGTTGCACGAGCGGCCTCAAAAGATGCGCCACCAACGACGATAGCATTGATCTTAACAGAATCAGGACGCAACTCAACATTTGACAACACCTTAGCAGTCTTGAATGAACCACCATCTAACACAACTGGAGAAACAGAATCTTTCTTTGCTGAGAAAGCGAAATCTCTAAATGAATATTCAATATCATTTACAGTTCTGTAAGCACCATTGAATGGGAAGTCTGTATCAGACTCTTGACTTACGAAGTAAGGAAGTTCATCATCTTTAACGATCTTCAAATAGTCAGCTGCGTTACTAACTTTTTCAGCGATCTGTTCAGAATCTGCTTTTGAAGGAACAACATCAAAAACAACAGTCTTCACAATTCTGTAACCTTTTGTTTTAAAACGTTCCTTATTATCAGCATATTTCTTATCAAGCGCTGCTTTAGAAGGTGTGAACAATGAGTCATTCAACTCTCTATAAGGTTTTGATGCAACAAGAAGTTTTGCACCCTTTGAATTCAATGTATTCAAGAAAGCAACCTCTGCTTTTGGAGCAGACATTGCATTTGAAGCCAATGCTGAATATTTCTCTAACAAAATAGAATTAGAAATCTGACCTTCCCAAAACATCCAATAACGCTTCAAGTCTTCAGCTCCTTCATTATCCATTCTGGCCAACACATCCAATAATTTATTTCTATCGAATTGTCGATTCTCATTTAGAAAAATAGGAATTTGTCTTACAATAGGATGAATATTTTCACCCAATGTTGCCTCTTTCAACTCCAACGATGTTACAGAGAGTCCCAATTTTTCTGTCTCACTCTTTAATACAGAAGACTGTACAAAATCTTGCCAAGCAGCATCACGGAGATCACCCTCAGAAACCTGGGTTTGACCTGAAGATTTGTACACATCCGTTAATACAGACACCTGCTTCTGAAAATCTTCTGCAGACAACTCATTTCCTTCGACCTTACCGATCTGATTTCTTGAACCAAAGAAAATGTTACTTGAATTAGTTAAAGCATCACCAACAACGAAGCTCAACAAGGCAATTGCAATAAATGCAAATAATACCTTCGAATGACTTCTAATTTTCTCTAATGTAGCCATTTATATGTTAATTAATAGTTTATTATTCATTTCTGAAGTTAGAACGTGCGAAAGTACAAAAAATCCTCCTAATTTGAAAAGATTTTTTAACAAAATTTACATAATCTCCAATTCCTATTCTTCAACAGGGAAGATACCTTCAGGATTCTTTATCACATATTTTGTGAATGTCTGATTCGATTCAAAGCCTTTACCATAAATTATCCTGTCTTTCTGCGTGATTTTGACCCTGCCGTTGGAATAAACCTTCTCGGCTTTCTCATCCCAGAAAAGCTGATCACACTCAAAATGCTCCCCTTCCAAATTCATGGCATGGACACTATCTTTCAAATCCCAAAACTTGCGATTCGTATAGTAAATAGCCTTTTTACTCTCGATCTCCGCATCCACTTTCATGTCTGGATCAAACCGGTCGAAATGTATTCCCTCAGGGAAATCCCAATAGGGTTCTTCTGCTTTGTCATACACCTTCCAGACCTTAGCATTCACTCGATAGCGTGTAATTCCAGAGTCTGACACCAAGGTTATCACATCCGTAGCAGAAAGCTTTGCCATACTCGTCCGATCAGGCACTTCAACAAATTCTTTCTTCTCTGTACAAGATACAAAAAAGCACATAACAGTCACCAACGCAACTGTTATATGCTTTATCTTTATACAATTAACTTTCACCGTACCTTATTTTCCTCTGACTGTTGTTTTTTCTCCAATCCATCCAGGAACAGTGTAAGAATCACCTTCCTTAATGTTTCTCATAAACAACTCTGTCTTAGCTGGGAATACATCCTTATAAGCGCTTATCATCTTATTTACATCTGCTGCACATGAAGGATCCACAGCCTTTGCTTTCTCCAACTTATCTACTGCTGCCCAATAAGCTGTCTGCTTGATCACAACGTCATCTGAAATAGATGCATTGTATTGTGCATACAACATACCGATTAAAATATACGCTTTTGAATTATTTCCTTGATAGCTCAATGCTGCTCTTGCAGCTTCACGTGCAGCTGTGTAGTTTCCTTGCTCTCTATAGATTGCAGCAATCTTAACTTGCAATTTTGACTTCTCTGCATTATCCGTCTCCAATGAAACAGCCTCCTTGAAATACTTCAACGCAGTATTCTTATCCTTCTTATTATATGCCTGTGCAGCCATACCTCTTGCAGAAGATGCAGAAGGATCAATCGCATGTTTATATGCTGATGCTTTGAAGAATACAGTTGACTCATCACAATCTGCGATAGAATACAATTTCAAAACCATATTCAAGAATACCTTGTCATTCTTTTTTGCATCAATCTGAGATGAATATACTTCATCCAATGTCTTGCAATCTGCAGCTCCTGATTGAGCAAACATTGCATCAATAACAGCCTTCACACCTCCGTAATTAGCAGAATCCTTAGGATCTCCTGATTGAGCACGCTCTGACATCAACGGAGTGATCTTTAAATAATCATCAATATATGTCTGACGGAATCCATTCTTGTTTCCCTTAAACATAGCATCTGACAAGTTAAAATAGCTCTGGAACAAAGAAGCTTTACATGCTGTACCCTCTTTATCTATCACCTCAGACATCCATTGATAAGCTATCTTCTTGTCTCTCGTAGCTGGTGCATACTTTATATAATCAATAGCTTTCTCTCCTAATATCTGATTCTTATTCATCTTACGATCATTGCCAAAATATTTTGCACGATCATCATACACCTTCATCAACTGATCAAACAACTTATTCTTTTTGTTTGCATCCTTCTCCTCCTGAATCTGATAGCCTAAGATTTTAGGACCATATATGTATATATTCTTTGAACATTGAGGACATTTTGCATAACATTCTTCCCATGGTTGAATAGCACTCTTCATATCGCCTTGTTTAGCATAAGAACTAAACAAACTCAAATTCTGGATACAATCAATACTATCTTGACCAGTACCATATTTTGTACCACTCTGAACGCCAGTCACCGCAAATGATGTAACTGAAGCAGACATCATTACGCCTAATAAAACCACTTTAGTTTTCATTTCTATCAATTTTAAATGTTATTAATTCAATTTTCTCTTTACAAACCACCTCTCATTAATCGTTGCATTCAAGGTGAATTTGAAATATTGTTCCCGAATCATTCCATTCGATACAGAACCATTATGTCCATATTCGAACGCTACATTTATGACCGTTGGATTCAATCCTTTCTTCAAAGGGAAGCCCCATCCTGTCGTCAAGGCAAATGAGTGCAACTGCTCTCCATTTACTGTATAATATGATTCGGAGAAATTAGCTCCCAATCGGTATGCCACTCTCTGGAAATAGCGTCTTCCGTTCATGTCTGGAAGAAACTGTCCTCCAAGGGCGATTTTATTTCTGTCAGAGAATATCTTTTCGCCAAAGAATACCGCATCCGACCAACATTCTCTTTTATAATCAAATCCAAACAAAAATTTATCTGAATATGAATAAGAAAGACCCACTCCAATATACATTGGAATATCAAAATTATTATCAAAATTCAATACCGTTGTATCTGTAGTAATAATTGTTTGGGAAGCCTCACTTGTCATCTTAGACTTCATCTGGAAAGTGGCTCCCAATGTCAACTCATGCTCATTCTTCATCGGAACAGTCCCCTGCACACCAAAATTTCCACTTACATCTTTCACCTTTATCGAACGAGTCATCGTTGTACCATAATATGATTTATCGGAAAAAACGGAGCGACTTTCGTGTTCAATTGTACCAAAATTGAATAGGAAATTTCCTCCTACCGAAAGATTCTTGAACGGACGAAAAGCCAATCCTGCATACAACTGAGTGATTCCTCCTGATCCTTCGTACTGATACGTACGTCCCAATCGTCCCGCTGAGATAGACGAAGCTACCGTATCACGCTGTTGGATATCATATCCCACCATTGAATAAGGTATCAAACCTAAGCTGAATGCCACCCACTTCCTTATTGGGAACTGGAAAGAGACGAATTCGAAATTACCATTAGTGTCAGTATGCTTCAAATCCATACCTTTCTGCTGTGACAGTTGAAAGCTTACACCTGTTTCCAATCGGAAGGTTAATGAATCTATAGCCGTATAGGATGCTGGGTTGTATGGGTTTGTATATTGTTTTGAACGAACACCATACACTATACCTCCCATCGCACGAGATTGTCCAAATCCACCATCGATAATGTTTCCGTACCCATAACGAGAATATGGAGAACTCGTGTTATGCTGAGCTGTAACACCCATGACGCTACATACACACACATATATATAAATAATATATCTTTTCATCTTCAATAATTAAGAATTCGGTTTAATCCGATATGCACCAAGTTTTGAATTACAAATATCCGATTTTTTATTCGTCTTTCAAAACATTTTGCGCTTCCACCTGTTAAAAAGATTAAAAGATTTGGATAAATAATAGACATTTCATCGATGAATGACTGTATTTCATAGGCGATTCCGTTAATGATTCCAGAGGATATCGCCTCCTCCGTTGTCGTTCCTATCAAAGGAACATCGTCTGGCACCTCCACCAACGGTAATTTTGCGGTATAATCATGTAAGGCTTTTCTTCTCATCTCTATCCCCAATGATATATTCCCTCCCACATATTGGTTTTGTGAGTTTATCACATCATACGTGATCGCTGTTCCTGCATCAATCACAAAAAGATTCTGATTAGGATACAAATAATTAGCTCCCACACATACGGCTATTCGATCTCGTCCCAACGTCTGTGGTGTCTTATAGAGATTCCCTATTGGTATCGGAGTTTGATTTGTGAGTTCCACCCACTTATCTAATTCGTGACTCAGATAAGATGTTAACGCTGCATCTTCTCCTACCACAGATGATCGAATTGCTTGATTAAAGGCATACTCTCCTCGCAATTCTCTAGCTTCTTTCTCTGCGAATCTTGTATATTTTCGAAAAAAGATCATCTCCTCGCCATCAAACAAAGCTATCTTAGCCGATGAGTTGCCTTGATCAATAATTAAATTCATATCCAATCTAAAAAAGATGGGAAGGAATTCCTTCCCATCATCATAACCTATATAGATTTTATCTTTTGTTCTTTTTCGCAATACCGTATGAAAGGATTATCTCATGCGTATTCGATGGTAACGTATTATTCTTACCTAGACCTAAATCAAAGGAGTAACCGAAACGGAACTTATGCCATTCCAATCCTGCCGTGAATACCAACATTGATGGATTCATCTTGTCATGGAAATCGGGTCTCCATGTGATACCTCCCCAGAACAATCGGTTATAGAATATAAGGCTTCCCAACTCAATCGTATTGGTTTTGTTGTGATGCATATATGCCACTGTCGGACCTAAATCCAAGCGGTCATTTAACTGCAACAAACTTGTACCATAGATATAGAGATGACGACCTGATTTAAACGTGGTTGACTCTTTATTAAAGAGATGTGTCATAGAAGCGCCCAAGGTCCATTTCAGATGAGAGACCTCAACTCCGAAGTCAAAATCTGGCGTAACTTTTACTTCCTTCTCATACGGATAGGTATCCATACCATACTCAGCGATATCTGTCATCGTATTAGCCGTATAGTCAAATCCACCTACGTTAACTCCACCGCCTAATCCCATAGAGAGGATATAGTTGTCTGACAAATCAATCTGATAGGAATAAACCAACTTTATATTCGTTGTATTGTGACCGATTCCAATATGATCGTAGGACATTGTAAAACCGACACCTGACTTAATTTTGTCAATATAGTTCGTTACATTTAAAACAGTCGTTTTAGGACCATTAGACAATCCCAACCATTGAAGTCTTCCATGCAGGAAGATATCCACATCATTTGTATTACCCGTCGCAGCCGGATTTTTATTTACACGAGAGAATATTTCTTGTGACAACATCAAATCTTGCTGAGCCATCATACTAAATATAGGGAGCAAGAATAGTGTCAATATCAAATATATGCGTTTCATTTTTTCCTCTTATTAACGGTTAATCAATTTTTATCAGTTCCACACGACGGTTCTTTTGATGTTCGGCTTTTGTCTTAGCATTCTTTATTGCTAAGTTCTTTTTACCTTCACCCTTATACTTCAAGCGAGAAGCAGGAACACCCATCTTAATCAATCGATCATACACAGCCTTTGCACGATTCTCTGACAAGATCTGATTGTATTCATCAGAACCTCTTGAATCAGTGTGTCCTACAATCATTATAGTAGATGTTTGATCTTCATTGATGAACTCATATATGTACTTAAATTCTGCATCGTATGAGTCAATAAAACTGGTCCGATCAAATATAAAATACAATATACATGTCTTGAATTCCTTACGTTCAACTGCCAACGGAGGAAGTGTGTCAATCGGTGTGGTATCAACCGGTGCCTCCTCTATTACAATAGCTTTTTTCTCTGGACGATAAATCTCAAATGTTCCGCCACGATTAGAGGCAATAAACGGACAACCCTCAGCTACTATAAACTCTGAATCATCAGACTGACTATTGAAATCTGCGAAAAGCATCTCTGGTTTAGCATTAGACGATGCTAACAAAACCTTAAACAAATTGATTCCCTTCAATGTATCTGTTCGATTAGATGAGAAATACATCGCACTATCTCCTAACACTTTTAGGTAATCTTCATCTTGATCTGTATTTACAGTCGATAAATTTACGGGTTTTGACCAACTCTTACCGCCATCCTTAGCCTTAACATACCAGATGTCTCTACCTCCTTTACCTCCTTCTATCTCATCAGAAGTAAAGTATAGTGTATTACCGTCTGCCGAAAGTGCTGGATTATAAACTCTGACACCATCCGTACGATAGGTCCAACGGCGATAAGCTAAAGAGGAACCTTCGCCCATCACTCTACCATTGTCCATGCCTTCAATTTTCACCTTCCCTTCGTTTTTCCACTCTCCATTGTTCAATCTGGCACAATATAAAACACCATCTTTGGTGAAATACAAACGGTCATTCTTTTGAGCGAATTGTCCATCCATATCCAAATTGGTAAGATCCTCTTGGATTGCAAGCGATTCGATATCAAGGCTATCATTAAGTGTTGCCACATAAACCTTTCCACCCTTCGTATAAGTGAACTTACCATTCAACAAGGAGAGTCCCTTGGAAGTGGATCCATCATTCACTTGTGATGGCTCTATTGTATAGCCCTCTTTAAAATTTCTCTCGTAGGCATAAGCCATCGTAGAAAATACACTAAATAGTATGATTAATATCTTTTTCATCTTCTTCATCATTTAGATTTGACAATCTCTATTGTACCCTTATATTTATCTCCTGCACTTGTTATCAAGACATACATATAAACACCTGGTGTAGCAAATTCACCTCGATAGGTTCCATCCCATCCATTAGTAGAATGAGTCATCATATTACCATATCGGTCATAAATATACACTTCATATCCAGGCATGAACACGTCGTTCAATCCATCACCCGTATAAGGAGTGAAAGCGGTAGGAATCATCAGTTCAATAACAGGCTCTTTAACATTCAAATAGAGAATCACCGTACTATCGCAACCGATTACACTTTGATAAACTGTATCAAATCTATGTATTCCTATTTCATTGATTGCATCCAAATGGAAGCCGTAACCATCAAACTTCTCGTTCTGATAGATTTCAGCACTTAATTCTGTCACTGAAGGATCAACAACCGTCAAGTTAAGGATGATCAAGCTATCGCAACCTTCAGCGTTTGCATACATCTTCATATATGAACCTGTTGTGGTATATGCTAATCCATTGAACTCATACGATTCTCCTGCACAGATTGCCACGTCATACGTTTTAACAGACGGACTGCAATACTCACTCGGATCTTGTACATTTAGATTCAATGTCACGATACTATCACAACCATAACGATTAATATATGGCAATGAATAAGAGGATATGCCAATTGGTGTTTCTGTGATGTAGAAACCATTTGCATCATAAATTGCGCCTGCATAAATCGTATCATACAGATCTGTATAGTTGGTTCTACATAACACATTCAATCTCAACGCAACCGAGCTATCACAACCACTTTCACTTTGCAATATCTGTCGATAAATATTATTAGGGCCAAGGACAGGCGTTGTGATGACAAAACCATTTTTGTTATACTCCTCATCAACGTAAATCGTATCGAAAAGCTCAGTAACGATTCTATCCAGAACTGTCAATTCCAATGTCACGATACTATCATTTCCCTGCTCATCCTTATAAGTTTTTTCGTACGTACCAGATTTTTCCAGTTCCTCACCATCAAATATATAAGAAGAAGCATAACAGATTGTTTCACGAATAGTATCACGTTTTACTATTTCTTCTGTACAACTCTTCGTCCTTACAGAAACGATATCTGAGAATGAGCTACACATATTATATTCACCACTCGTTCCATTAGAAGTAGCGAACACCTTATAGTATCCTTCATCATTCTTCGTAACATTCCGCAAAGGCAACTCACTTCCTGTTGCAATTTTCACCCAACCTTCATTATTGTAATTCTTCTCCGTATTCTTAAACCATGTATAGGTAATCGGCTCCACAAGAGAACCCTTATCACTCATGCTCGCTTTCAATGTGAAGTCAGAACCGGTACACAAAGAATCAACTGGGTATTCTACATCTACAGGAGGAGTACATAGACGTATCTCTATATCATCCAACGCAAAGTCACCGCCGTTACCTCCTGCTCCAGAGAAGACTTTATAAACGATAGACGTTTGTCCTTCAGGAACAAAGAACGGTAATGAAAATTGTTGCCATTCATTTTTATGACAATCGATCATGAACAACTCTTCAGTTATTACATTTCCATTTACATCCTCAATAGTGAGTGTAATAGGTGCACTTTCGTATGCATTGATTGGATGTCCCCAGAAAGAGAAATTCAATTGTGTATTTTCACACAAATCATCCACTCTCACTTTGTAGAACGTTGCTTCCTTCATATCCAAATCAACTGTCATAAAATAACCACGGGTCAGATCTCCTTCGTAGGTATGGTCACCAAAGTCTGCATACCATCCTGCATAGACATGATTACTTGGGTTATCATCCAATCTTCTGATTGCCTCTTTTCTAATGTCATATCCATTCTTCAATCTGTCCCAAATATGATTAGAGAACGGCAAGGTGATGACACTCGAAGGTAAACCTGGACCTAAAGCTGGATCATTGACATAGTTTCCTCCATAATCCTCCTTAAACAGAATCGTTCCATTTTTACAATCAGCAAGAGCATTTGGTATCACTGTCAACTCCAGATTCACGGTACTATCACAACCCGTCACAGCGATGAATCCATCCTTATATACACCCGACTCACTCAATAGTAGATTTCCAAACTGATACGTCTCTCCTTCAAATATTGTATCACTCAACTCTACGTAATAAGATTTATTTATTGTCAAATCCAACGTCACAATACTATCACATCCGCTCACACTAGTAAACGTTTCTGTATAGATACCCGACTGAGTCAACAGCTGAGTTCCGAACAAATAAGATGGTCCACTGCAGACTGTATCTTTCAACTCTGTATGAATAGAATCCAAAACAGTCAACTCCAATATAACTGTGCTGTCAGACCCATCTATATTTTTTAACGTCTTCTCATAAGCTCCAGATGTAGTGAGCTCTTCTCCTTCAAACGTATAGGTCGTACCAGGACAGATAGTATCATAAATCACCGTATCGACTTTACATTCCTTCGCCATCACAGGGAAGATATCCGAGAAGGAACCACACATGGAATACTCGCCCTCTACACCTACTGAAGTGGCAATCACTTTATAGTATCCTTCATCTTTTTTCGTAACATTTTTCAAAGAAAATTCATTTCCTGTTCCTACTTTAGTCCATCCTTCGTTATTGTAATTTTTCGTGTCATTCTTATACCATGTATAAGTAATAGGTTCTATTAGCGACCCGACATCATTCATCTTCGCTTTCATCGCATAGTTTGAACCGATACATAACGAATCTTCTGGCGAATTCACTTCGACAGGCGGAGTGCACAAACGTATTTCTATGTCATCTAAGCAGAAATCGCCTCCATTACTTCCCGCTGATGAAAACACGCTATAGACTATCGATGTTGTCCCCAAAGGAACAGTAAACGGAATACCGAACTGTTGCCATTCATTTTTTTTGCAATCAATAGTAAACACTCCTTTTTCGAGAACGTTACCATTCACATCCATTATACTCAAATCTATTGGAGCATCGACCTGATAATTGGCAGGACGTCCGTAAAATGAAAAATAAAGATTCGTATTTTCACATAGGCCATCCACTCTCACCTTATAAAAAGTCTGTGCTGTACTTTCCAAATCCACTTGCATAAAGTAACCTCTCGTCATGTCATCTGGATAAGTATGATCTCCAAAATCTGCATACCATCCCGCATACACATGTGGTGGGTAGCTTCCATTCTGTCTCCTCACAACCGCTGTTTTTGTGATTAGGTAACCATTATATCCTGGCATACCTCCAGTTGAATTTTTCAACGTAATAGCTGAACTAGAAGGCAAAGCTGGACCAACCACTGGCTCACTAACGAAATCGCCTCCAAAACTTTCTCTGAATAAAACCGCACCAGAGCCACAATCCTCCGTTCCCGAAGTCCCCTGAGCAGATACAACCGAAGAGAATAATAATGATATGAAAAACAATAATTTTTTTAGTTTCATATAACCGTTTGTGTAATTTAAGGATTCATTCTCTATATCAAATTTGTATTGCTATTTCAAAATCCTCAGTTAAACATATTTATAAAATTTTGCACAAAAATAATAAAACGCTTTAATATACTAAAAAGAAAGAGGAGAAAAACATTGCACTAAGTAGAGAATTCATAAATTATATATCTCAGAAAGTTCCTTTATTTCTTTCACTATATCATCGCGCAACGACAATGGTTGCAACACCTTGATAGAGCTCCCCCATTTTAATAATTCACTTTTAAACTCATCGTCGATTTTTATTTTATACTTAAAAATAGAATACTCCTCATGTTTTTCCTCTTTTTGTGAATGATGTAACGGTAGAGTGCGGATATAATTTAAAGCTGGATTTGTTGCTTTGATAACAACTTTTTCGATTTCCTTGTCTTCATTAGGGTAAATACCAAATGAGTTTTCAAAATATAGCCTAGGAGAGAAATCCTCTGGGTAAATATACGTATTGTCTGTTATCTCCAGATTTTGGATGCGATCCAGAGCGTATGTTTTTTTCTTGTCACCGTCGATTTTTTTTGCTAACACGTACCACCTCTTCTTGTCCACTTTTAGGCAATATGGTTCCACCTCGAAAGTTTTCGACTCGTCATCCTTGAACTTTTTATGCTCTATTTTTAGGGTGTGTTTTGATTTTATGGCTTTTAGTATTGTCAGTAGGTATTCAGTGCCGGATGGTATTTGCTCGAATAGGATCACATCCTTCATGTCATACCCTTCTTGCAGCAGATTATAGACGGAGAAGGAGTTGAGCAACCATTTTTTCAGGTCGTCTGTTTCCAAGTTGTCTTCGATATAGTAGGTATTGTCCGATTTTCTACATTTAATTGAAATCGAAAACAACTCTTCCACAGCCTCTTTGTGCCTGTAGAACGTCTTGGGAGATATAGAGTCTTCTCCCATGTCGTTAATTGAGGATTTTCTCCATTTCTCGTTTATCCCTTGAAGAGAAATGGGGCCTGCATCTAAGATAATGTTTGTCAGCCACATATATCTTCTGAATAAAAAAGCACTACTTTCTTTCATGTTTTTAAAAATATTTTATACTTAGGTCGTCTTGTGACCGAGTGTGTGTTTATATTTGCAACGTAGTTTTTCTAAGTTTATTTTACATAGTTTCTAAAAATGATGTAAAATTTGGAAAGAAGAGTTGAAACTATTAATTTAGGAGAATTACTAAAATGAAAAAAAATTCTCACATTCTAAAGAGGGCTTGTGAAAAAAAGTGTTTTTTTGAAAAGAATTCCTCTGAATCAGAAATATTTATATTATATGAGATTAAATATAAAAACGACATCAAACAACCAAATTATTCCGTTTAATTATCAGCGGAAACTGACTGGTGTTTTGCATAAATGGTTAGGTGCAAATAATGACGAACATGGCGAAACTTCTCTTTATTCTTTCTCATGGTTGAGGAATGCTCAAGTTGCTGAAAACGGACTATATTGCCCTAATGGTGCATCTTTATTTCTTAGTTTTTATGACACGCAAAGGCTCAAGACCGTATTGTCAAATATCAGAACCTCACCTGAAATGTTCTGTGGATTATGTGTGGAAGACGTTGTGATAGAAGATAATCCTAATATGGCAGAACAAGAGCTATTTTATTTAGGAAGTCCTATCTTGATAAAAAGGACTATTGACAATAAAATTGTGGAATATTATTATAACAATCCAGATTGTGGAAAGTTGATGGAAGAAACATTACATAAAAAGATGCAAATAGCCGGTCTTCCTGATGATGAGACTCTGCATATTGAGTTTGATTTATCCTATGCAAAGAAAAAAAAGAAATTGGTTTGGTATGGAGACATCAGTAACAAGGCAAACATGTGTCCTGTTATCATTCATGGAAAGAATATAACCAAACAATTTGTGTGGAATGTGGGACTAGGCAGTTGTACAGGTATAGGATTTGGTTCGATTTTATAAAAATGAGCATTAAGCATTATGTATTACGTAGTTAAATATACAGGCAAATTTGGCTTTATTAAACCATGGACAGCCGTGAGAGATGGAGAAACCTTCAGCCAACAATTTCTAACTCCCTCTATAATTGAAGGGATGGAAAAGAAACTATTTCCTGAAATGTTGGAACACCAAGGCGTTATATCAAAAATTGTTAGACACAAATTAAAATACTCGGCAGTTGACACCCAACAAGAAGTAACGCAAACACGTGGTTGGAAAGTTACCAAAAAAGAGATGACCCGCGAGCGTTCTATTTTGAAACGCGGTGTAATGCTCGACCCTGTTTTATATTTGGCATTCAATAATTTAGTAGATGCCGAAACAGCGGCTAAACAGCACATTTGCCTTTGTAGAAACGAGGATGTTATGCTGCCCGGCTCTGAGATATTGGAATTGAGCGAAGAACAATTTGCTGAATTAGAAGGTTTTGAACTAAGATTTGGACAATCAGATAATTCATTTCTTGTTGGGTACAACCGTTTTAACGACAATGCGCCAATGTATGGATGGATAGAGTATAACGGCAACAAACTTTTATAAAAATGACAGATGGATTCAACAACATATTAGCCAAAAGCGAAGATGACGGCGCAATGCCGCTGACGGAACATCTGAAAAGTGTTGCCGACACTGCCGTTGTGCTTGCTCGACACGAGGGTCTTGACACTGATACGGCTTACAAAGGTGCAATTCTTCACGACATCGGGAAAGTTAGTCCTGTGTTTCAAAACACATTGAAACACGGATATTCACAACTACCCGGATTTGTATTCCGTCACGAAATAGCTTCGCTGTTTTTTATTTCGTTGCTACCTGAAAGCCAACGCCCTGCAATAATTGATATGATTGCCGCGCATCACAAATCCATTTACAAAGATGTTCGCGAAAAAGGCTTGCTTGATTTGGATGAAAATATAGAAAGTTTTGAACGTCATTCCGAAAAGTTTGACGAATGGAGTGAAACAGCGTTGGAAATTTTAAAAAGTTTCGGATTTGAAACACATCCAATCAGTATCAATGAAGCAAGAGACAATTACGAATATGCTGTTGAATATTGTAGCGACAAACGATTGAACTGTTCTGAATGGAAGGGGCTTTTGATGGCGGCAGACCATTTTGCATCGGCATTGGCAGAAAAAACGGATTACACTCTCGACAAACTATTTATAAAACCAGATTTATCGTTTTACAACCGTCAACATCACCTTTATCCATTGTCGTTGATTTCTACCGACGACCCACGCAAACACACATTGGTAACCGCCCCGACAGGTGCGGGCAAAACGGATTTTCTGTTGCGGCGTTGCCAAGGACGGGTATTTTATACGCTGCCGTTTCAGGCGTCAATCAACGCAATGTACGACCGAATCAAAAAAGGCCTGAAAGATACCGACGCACAAGTTTATTTGCTGCACGGCGCGTCAAACCTCAAAGTCAAAGAGAATAAAGTAGAGGAACGGATAATGCAGCGGCATATCGGAGCGTCGGTAAAAGTGATGACTCCACACCAAATGGCATCAATTGTTTTTGGCATTAAAGGCTATGAGGCAATGTTGCTCGATTTGAAAGGATGCGACATTATTTTGGACGAAATACACACATACGCCAGTGAAATTCAAGCGATTGTATTAAAAATAATCGAGATTTTGAAATATTCAGGCTGCAGGATTCACGTCGGCACTGCCACAATGCCCAAAGTTTTGTACAACAAGATTTTGGAACTTTTAGGTGGCAAAGACGAAGTTTACGAAGTAAGTCTGCCAAACGATGTGTTAACAACTTTCAACCGCCATATTATCCACAAAACCGAAAGTTTTGACAATTGCAGCGCAATAATCGAAAACGCAGTTGCCAAAGGTCAAAAAATACTCATTGTTTGCAATCAGGTAAAACGTGCGCAAATGATTTACGATGATATTTGCAACAAGTATTTTGATGTGGATAAAATGCTGATTCACAGCCGTTACAAACGTTGCGACAGAGCAGCAGCAGAAACAATGTTGAAAGATGTTTTCAACAATTCACCTAAAGCCTGCATCGTGGTTTCCACACAGGTGGTGGAAGTAAGTTTGGATATTAGTTTTGACGTAATGATTACCGAATGTGCGCCCATTGATGCAATGATTCAGCGTTTTGGACGTATCAACCGCAAGCGCACCGATGAAACAATTGGAAAATATAAGGACATTTACGTAATAAAACCGCCCGAAAAAGATGGCGAA
This sequence comes from Paludibacteraceae bacterium, assembly GCA_045113275.1. Taxonomy (GTDB): domain Bacteria; phylum Bacteroidota; class Bacteroidia; order Bacteroidales; family Paludibacteraceae; genus UBA1181. The sequence continues at coordinate 6,340 of JBGUIU010000297.1, read as the reverse complement.
GCACTGCCTTATAATTTGCAAGTTTTGCAAAAAAGTTTTGACGTTTTGCCCGACGGCAAAGTGTTGAACGAAACGGAGTTGCAAACAATGATTGACACCGTTTATCCCGACATACCAATTTCAAGTATCGACTATTCGGGAGCGGTTTTCGTTGACGGCAAATGGCGGATTAAAGAACTTTGCCACAATGCAAAATCCGCATTGTTAGATGTTCTTGACATCAATTCAGCCGTCTGCATAACATTCAGCAACCGCGAAGAATATGAAAACAACCCTTCGTCGAGAGCCGAACTTGAAATACCTGTAAGTTATAAAAGCATAGGATACAATAAGTTAGACCAAATGAAATGCGGTTCACGACCATTTGTTGTACCCGACGATGCCTATAACAGCGAAAAAGGGCTTATGACAGAATTTGCCAAGCCCGAATATTACAAAACATACGAAATATTATAAACACAGACAATTATGATAACATCAACAATTGGAAAAATATTTTTGGATGCCTACAACAAGAAGTACAGCACCGACTACGATGCCAAGACGTTTTTTGTTGAGGTGTATTATCCGTTGTTTTTTGATGATAACAAGTATTTGATGACGGCTGGAAATACACCTTTTGAAAATGGACCAAAAATTGGCTGGGCAAAAATGATAACGGGTAAAATCCCATTTGAAACTTCGGAGGAAAGAAAAATAAGATTTGATAAGTTTCTTGAAAAAATTTCAATTGGCTATCCTACAACAGACAACGCAATTGGTTACGCATCAGCCGATATTGTTTCGACGACATCAGGTCAATCCACAAATATTAACTATCCTTTTGCGGAAGATGAGATTTATCTTTCGTGGATTGGTGCAGGTTTGAATGTTAGGACAAGTAGTTTGTTGATTTTGTTTTTCGAAGACCAAATTCTTTTGGATATTTTTGAAGGATGGAAATTCTATCGTGAGTTGTTGAACAACTACAAATTACTTAAAGGTAACCAAATTGAAACATGGAATTCTCATTGGTTGTCTTTCAAATATTCAAAAGAATGTATGGAACTTTTGTTTCCAACCATTAGCAAAAATATCGAACCATGCAAAGGATTATATGTTGGTTGCAATCAAATTATGTCTCTTTCATGGACGAAATTGGTGATTGCAATTTCGAAGTATTTTCCGAATCCTAAAATGATGGGATACGTTTATGATTTAGGACAAACAAATACTTCCATCGGCTTTATACCTTTTTGCCTTGATCATATCAGAAGAACGATTAACTTGTACACGAAGTTTTTTGGAGCAGAAGAAAGTGAAAAGGCTGAACCAATATGGGGTACGGAAAATGGATTTAGAGTATGTTGTCAAAAAGGCACAATAGGTGTAGAGGCAATGCAACCCAAAGGGTTAAAACCGTATATGACGGCAGAAAAAGGAGAAATCAAACTTCCTAAGTTTAAGGAAGATGACGATAAACAAAAAGTAAGTTTTCACACATATCAAATTTGGTTATTATCTATGCTAAACAACGAACAATTGTGGACAAAGTCCATAGAATTTGCAAGAACGTTGCAAATGTATGTCAATAAGGACAAAAAACTGAGTACTAAGAGGGGAAATTTGGTGAAAAATATATTGACATCCACCTCAAAAAAAACTTTTCTCTCAGCATTGAGTGAAATAGCACCTGACATTGAATCATTCAATATGATAGAGGAAAATGCAAAAATCATCCACATGATGCCAATAGATAATGTACCCTATTATCTGACTCTAATCAGGTTTCATTATGCTGGGTTAACCAATAAAACAAACCAATAATTATTACAATTGAAATAAAATTAAGCATCGAATCAATATGGAGAAAACAAATTTCATCTATTTGCGTGGATTGAAACACGCTGAAAACGCAGTATTTTGCGTTGAAAATGGCCAAAAAAGTTATTACGACCCTCAATTTGGCTTTCAAGTCCCTTATTCGAGTGGGCAACAAGTAAAACGTTCTGTTTTATCGGATCTTACTGATCAATTGGGCGTTGATCCTGCTCCAACAACATTTGTTTTTGATGTGAAAGAAAAAGCTTTGGGAGAAGGTGAGGTGTTATCAATATGTGATCCAACGTACCCAGATCAACTTTTAGGTGGTTGGATGCGAGCAGTAAAAGATGGTAAAGAGAGAACTGTAAAACGTAGAAGTCCCTTGTCGATATCCTCAATGCACCCGTTACATCCTCTATTGGTTTCCAAATCAAAAGAAAACATTACTTTCGACCGTTCAGATAGACCTGAAGTACATAAAGTAAAGGTTAGAGATTCTCAAGGTAATGAATTATCAAATGAACAAATAGAAGAAATGCTTGCAGGAACTGACAGAAGTTTATTGAGAAAATGGATCCCTGAGAACTATAGAGCAACAGGATTGTTTGTCTATGACATTGCAATAGACCTTCGCACTCTTTTTTGCGTATCAACCAATCAGTATGAACCAGAAATATCAAAGGAAATGGCTGCTCATCTAGAAGAGAATGGTTGGGTAAAAAGCAAAAATGTTTACGGCGAATGCTTAGTCTTGCCAAAAGAGGAACGTGAAAAAATTATTCCAGCGTTGGCAAAGGCATTGATAAACTGGCGAATAACATCAAATCAAGCACGCACGTTTAGTTTGATGGAAACATTGGCAATTGCCATCAGTGATAACGCTAATACTTTAGCTGGTGCTATACGTGCAAAATTGATTGACGATGGTGAAAAACCTAAAGCCAAACCTATTGTTGATGAGACAGCTGGCGCAGATTTGTTTGTAACATTACCTTGTTCAAGCTATATTGTCACAGAAAACGAATCGGCAGATGCTTTACAAAAAGCAGAGGGAAAACTTATTGAGATGATGAACGCTTTTGATTACGAGAATCAACTGAAATAAACGTTGTATCTTTTGTGTCAGAGGTTGTCGCAAGAAAAAAACGGCAACCTTTGACTTGTTGTATTCTCCCAAAATATAATTGAACATATGTCTGACAAACAAAGCAACATAATCATCTACCCTCCCCCTTGACAGCAAGTCCTCCATTGCACTTTACGCCAAGGATGGTAAATTTTGGCTCAACGCAAAACAGCTGTCGTTTCCCCCCCCACCTCGGTTCCTAATGTCAACATACATTATTGGGAGATATAAAAAAAGGAATGTAACCCAAACGGCATGTCCAGAAAAGTGAAAATTATAAAATATAAATAATTATGTCCACTCAAGAATCCAACATATTATTATACCAGACCTCCGATGGAAGTACCAATGTGGAAGTGACATTGAAAGATGAGACCGTATGGTTGAATCTTGATCAAATGGCAGAATTGTTTCAACGTAATAAATCTACAATTTCGCGCCACATCAAGAATGTCTTTGACACGGGAGAATTAGACTCGAGTGTGGTTGTTGCATTTTTTGCAACAACCACTCAGCACGGTGCCATCCAGGGTAAACAACAGAAACACGAGGTTGCCTTCTACAATCTCGATATGATTATCTCGGTTGGATATCGTGTCAATTCGCATCGGGGCGTTCAGTTTAGGATTTGGGCTACACAGGTGTTGAAGGAGTTCCTTGTAAAGGGTTTTGCCATGAATGACGATTTGCTGAAACGCGCCGGAGGAGGAAACTATTTCGACGAACTTCTTGCCCGTATTCGCGACATTCGTTCGTCAGAGAAAGTATTTTACCGTAAAGTATTGGAAATATATGCATTAAGCATTGATTACGATCCCCGTACCGAAGCTACCAAGAAGTTTTTTCAAACAGTACAGAATAAAATGCACTACTCAGTACACGGACAAACGGCTGCGGAAGTAATTTATAACAGAGCAGATGCTGAGAAAGATTTCATGGGTCTTACTTCATGGACAGGATCCTTCCCAAAACGTAGTGATACCGATATTGCAAAAAATTATCTGTCAGAAGATGAAGTCGATACACTCAATAGAATTGTGAGTATGTATCTTGATTTTGCTGAACTGCAAGCCAAAGAGCATAAGCCGATGTATATGAAAGATTGGATCCAAAAACTTGATGATTTTCTAAAACTATCGGGAAAAGCGCTTTTAGATCATGCAGGTAAGATTTCCGCGGAAATGGCAAAACAAAAAGCTGATACCGAATACGATAAGTTTAAGGAACGTTCTAAAAATCAGTTATCAGCTGTTGAAATTCATTTCTTAGACTACTTTGAGGCTGAACAAAAAAAATTAAAACATTAACCTGATGCAAATCACTGGCACCCACTTCAACTACTACCAGATATGCCATCGAAAGCTTTGGCTCTTTGCCAACGGCATCAACATGGAGCAGAACTCTGACCTCGTTCTCGATGGCAAACTAATCCATGAAGAGAGCTACCCTCAACGGTCGGAACGTTACGAAGAACTGGAGTTGGATGGTATCAAGATCGATTATTATGATGCCAAAAACAAGGTCGTCCATGAAATCAAACGTTCCAACAAGGTTGAACAGGCGCATATATGGCAGGTGAAATATTACTTGTATGTGCTAGAAAAGAATGGCATTGAAAATGTCACAGGAATATTGGAATATCCTACGCTCAGAAAAACACAAGAGGTGATTCTGTCTGATGTTGACAGGGAAACTATTCTTGAGATGACGGAAAAAATTATAGAAATCATACATTCGGATACATGTCCTGAAAAACAGAAAAGGAAACTCTGTGAGTCATGTAGTTATTACGAATTCTGTAATATAAACGAACTTGAAGAAGGAGGTGTTTTATGAAAAAAACATACTATTTATTCAATCCAGGTACACTGGAAAGAAAAGACAACACGCTCAAGTTCACCCCTTATGAAGAGGAAGTGGATGGTGAATTGCGCCAAGCAGGACAGACAAGATACCTTCCGGTGGAAGACATTGCTGAATTTTATGTGTTTGGTTCTCTACATGCATCCAGTTCACTATTTAATTTTCTTGGGCAGCAGGATATTGCCGTGCATTTCTTTGATTATTACGAAAACTATACAGGTTCATTTATGCCTAAAGACGGGCTGCTTTCAGGACGAATGTTACTCGCACAAACGTCAGCCTATCAAGATAGTGAGATGAGGCTGTCTATTGCCAGAAAGTTCATAGAAGGAGCAGCCTTCAACATGGTGAAAAATCTTCGTTATTATAACAACAGAGGGAAAGACACACAACCGGTTATAGACCTTATTGAAGGATATGCTCAACATTTATTCGATGTAGGAAGTATTCCAGAGTTAATGGGCGTGGAAGGAAATATTCGGCAAGCATATTACGAAGCATTTGATTTGATACTTGATGAATTTCAGATGGAAGGACGTAGTAAGCAACCCCCTCAGAATGAAGTGAATGCTTTGATATCATTTGGTAACATGATGTGTTATTCGCAGTGTCTGAGAGCTATTCATCAGACGCAGTTGAACCCGACCATCAGCTATCTGCACACGCCAGGAGAGCGCCGTTATTCACTCTCGTTGGATATCACGGAGATTTTCAAACCGTTGCTGGTGGATAGAGTGATTTTTAAGTTGTTGAATAAAAAGGAGTTGCAAGAGAAGCATTTTGACAAAAAGATGAATCGATGTTTATTGAATCAGTCGGGGAAAAAGATTTTTGTAAAAGCATTTGAAGATCGATTGAATGAGACCATCAAGCATCGGGCACTAAACAGGAGTGTAAGTTATAAGCATCTAATGAAGTTGGAGTGTTATAAACTAGCTAAGCATTTGTTGGGAATTGAGGAATACAAACCATTTAAGATGTGGTGGTAAAGAAAGGAGGTCGTTATGTATGTGATATTAGTTTATGATTGTGGGGAGAAGCGAGTTGGTAAGATGCTCAAATTATGTAGGCGATATTTAAATTGGATACAAAACTCTGTTTTTGAAGGTAATATAACGGAGGTGACGTTGAAAAAATTAAAATACGAAGCGAAAGAAATTTTAGATGATAAAGAGGATAGTTTGATTATCTTTGCATCACGGCAAGAACAATGGTTAGAGAAAGAGGTGATAGGGAAAAATAATATTGAGATAGACAATTTTCTATAATAACTAAACACATTATTGTCAATTAGTTAGCAATATACAAGTTGTCTATCCATTAAAAAAGAATAAAAACAAGAGGTAGTTTATCTACCAAAAGATCCTTGACATATTGGAAATCAAGTCATTAAGATAATTGTCGAACTCTTGATGATTTTATATAATTACCCATCGACAACAAAAAGATGCATTTTGAGTGGGAAATATAGGTCTGAAAACCTTTATTTCCCGCTTATTAATATTATATTTGCACGGCTTATAATCGAACCATACTGGAATTGAAACA
>JBGUIU010000296.1:0-6395 GCA_045113275.1 Paludibacteraceae bacterium | reverse complement strand
CGTGATTTTGCATCCGCTTCCGAGTTCGCTGATGTGCTCCATCGTCTCCGTCTCACGGTCTAATACGAGAGATTCGTGATAATCCAGAGTGATGTAGTTGTCCCCGATTTCCTCAGGCGCATTTTCCGGTTTGATTTTGGTAAGCCGGTGGTATTTTACTTCAACTCTCGTGATTTCATCCGGATTTCCGTCGAATACAAACAGGTCATTCCGGCCGAGATTTTTGCGGATAACATCAGAAAGATCTTCTTCAGGGTCCAGAGGTCTGCTGATCAGCGACCCGGTTACACAGATTTTACCGTTTTCGTCATTTGTGAGCGTCAGATCCCAGGACCCGATGTCAGTGGTGAAACAGGGCTGGTAGTCTCCTGCAAAATAATCTGTGACAGCATCCATGATGGCATTCACAGCTTCGGCAGAAATCTTAAAGGATTCTTTCCCTTTCAAGACTAGTTTCTGTTCCTGCCTATCGTAACAGTATCGAGAAAGACACACGCGCCCTTTGTCCGTAATCGTCAGATGCTGCTCGAGCTCCTCTCCCTGTTCCGGTTCGGGGCCGAAACCCTTATTGTTTGAGATCAGCTGGATTTTCTTCAGCCGGCCTGAAAATTTCGGAAGAGGTTTCGGAGATTTAAACGAAACGTAATTCTGATCCATGGTCAGGTACCTCCAAAGATCAATTAAGATCTACTATAACAGCAAGGACAATTATATTGTGTGTTATCCCATAAATACTGTCTCACAAGGTTGAGCGCTGCGTTGTATATTTGGCAGATGATTTTTTCGAGTTCGTTACCGAAAACCTCTTTTGGAAGGTTTGAGAAACAGGAGTTTTCATTGTTCTGTTATGTTTAGATTCATAACACTTTCTTCTATCTTCCCATTTTTCCTGTAAATCCTCTGTCTTACGGAATTATTCGGCAAATTGGAAACCAGATAAGTAATCCTCGTTGCTGGGTTAGGGCCTTTATTGATACCCTGCAAAACGATGTCAATAAAAAGAGATTTAAATCTTCCTTGCATTTTAACGTAGTTGTTTAAATCACGCAATGAACCCTCACGCATTGTCATAAAACTGCTGATGCTCTCTACTTTTGTCTCCACACTAATCTGTTCATTATCGAAATAAATAAGGCAATTTTTTCCGTAATCGTTCTGAATTGTTTCTTTGACCTTGGATAGTGGTTTATACCCGAAAAGACTGTCTACATAGTTTATTTCAGACATGGCACTTACTTCTACTGAACGAACAGAAAGCATATCCGCTGCTTTTAAAACCTGTTCAATATAACCATGTGTTCGGAAAGTATCATCCTGTTTTATAGAGGCAAGTAACTTTTGATTAGCTTTGTCTATTGTGCTGTCATTTTCTTTGCTGTTGAGGATATGATTTATTATAACAGTAAGGAATGTGAGTACAATCAAGTCTTCTTCTGTTTTTTCAGAAACCGACATTTTATTAATGCTTAAAAGCAGCTGTGATTTCGATTCAGCAATAAACAACGGTCTCAAGAGCATCTCATCCGGTTTCAGCCCAGAAAAGATTGTATACTTATCGAAGATTTCAAAAAAAACCAGGATCACAGAAAAAAATCTCTCAGGGTCAACCTTTTCCTGGTATTCTGAATTCATAAGTTTTTTGTATTGTGCCTTAATAAATCGTATAAAGGATTGAGTCTGATCTGGGTAGATATGGATTGGTTCGGCTGTTACAGGAGACATAACTGCTTTTTTTCTTAAAAGAGCAGATTTCATCGCCTCAGTGATCCACCCGGTGAAGCTATCTCGGTATGCCGACTCGATGAGTCTGATCCGGCCAATAATCTTATGCTGTTGTATAATATCTGCCGAGGGAGGAGTATAATCGATTATCCCGTCTTCCTCGTCATCATTGTTTTCTGGATCTGGTTCAGAGATATTCATCTGAAAGTGACGTTCTATCTCCGATTCTCTCAGAATGTCTTCAACACTTAATGCATATTTGGAGAGCAGGGCATATCTGTCCTGTATGTATTTGTCACCTGCAGAATTGATATCAAAGGAATAAACTCCTCCCGTTTCATCAGGCAGGCGGAACAGATCCAGATAATCTTTATATAGTATCCAACATTTTACTTTTTCTTCACCCTTTTCGGAGATAAAGGAGACTGAAAAAACTTCCGGTTGCCCTTCTAGCAGTTCTGACTCAATGGTAACTTCAATTCTGTTGTGGTCAGTATTGAAAGGAAGTGTGTTATTGCCTATAGTGACAACAAGATGCTGTGGCTGTTTGCTACAATCAAAGGTCAACTGAACTTTAGAGTTCTTTATAGTACCAAACAAAAAAAGAAAATTTGGATACTCTCTGACTTCATCGTTTAGTTTCTCGCAATTTAGTTCAGTTGTATCTTCTATAAAACCACCAAAGAATGTATCAAAATCCTCAGGTTTTCCGACCTCGAGAATGTTACATTCAATATTTCCTCCATTTTTATGGGAGAGGGTTAAAGCACTTTTAGTGCAGTTAGCACTGCCATAGACGACGATTGATTTTTTAGTGTCCTTAAATCTTAACACCTTGCCATGATAGAAATTACAGTTCTCAGTTTCCTTTCCATCGTTAACCGATGAGATTTTCTGGAACGGAAAAACGGTAAATCGGTTATCATTGATTCTCCACATTGGAAAACGGCTTTTTCCATTTTGGAGAAAGATTCTGATAAACGCGTTTGGAAATCTCTCTTCTAGTTCCTCAATCACGTTAAGTGCATTATCATAGTAGGGAACTGCAACATCGATTGTTTCCGTTGTCTGTATAATTTCCTGTATTTGGTCAAGGATTGGTTCTTCAATATTGTCTATCAGAAACAACGCCTGGTTGATATTGCTCTTCCCATAGTATGACAGCTGTTTGATTTCATTAAAAAGTTCTTTCTCTAGACCAAAGGAAAGCGTATCGATCTTCTCAAAAAAGGTTATTGCCTGTGAAATAACCTTGAGATTTTCAGGATGATCGATATCATAAATGAACTCGTTCACGATTTCATTGTTAATGCAGAAGCCGCTTGTGGTTAGATTTGCACTTGAAACATAAAGCTTTGCTTTATTCTGCCCGAGGAGCAGAAAGAGTTTCGGATGAAATGCTGCATTTATCCGTATTGGGTTCACAACATACCGTTTTCCAATATAGCTGTCTGTCACATTTCCGAGAGCCGTTACTAATTGTTCTCCATCAGTGTACACAGTTACTTTTTTGACCCCATTGTTGATCAGGCTATTGAGTATAAAGCTCTCAAAAAAACCGATATCAAAGTCATATGTTGTGAGCAAAGCGAACTCATAATTATTTGATGCCCTAATCCCCTTAAGAAAATCAAAACTTTCCATTGTCACACCAACATATCTAGATCTTTCATCACGTGAATCAGTTGCATCATTCTATTACCTGTAAAATCTGCATAGGAAATAAATTTCTGATAATATTTTCCGTCGACCTTCTCGATGAAGAAACCATCACGCCCATCTACCATTTTTCTGAACGCCACCTGTTCATGTCGCCTGACGATCCAATTTGCCATAATATAAATCAAGAGTTTTGTAATGGGTAACTGTTTGTGACTTTCCACAAGATGGATAAACTCAGCGATGGAAATTGGGTCACCAACGGAAAGATAAAACGGATCAATATCTTCTCGGGAAGAAAACCGTTTATATAGGGAAAGCAGTACTTTCAGGGAGTTTTCAAGGTTTTTTAATACTGTTTTAGAACTCCTCGCACCTTCTGACAGTAATCTTTCTCTCTCTTCATAATCTATATTAGTATCAGACAGTAAACGTTCAACAGTAGCATTTCGATCGATTGTCCACTTCGCATTGTTGATACACGTAGTGATCCACGTGTTTAAATCCATTGGAACAGTCAGCTCCATGAGCATATACTTCCATATCAATTCAATGCATAAGGTAAAATATTGCCTGCCTATAGCAGTTTCCCATGCAGTGGAAATTCCTTGGAGATTATTTGGAAGGTCCTCTTTTTCCTTTTTTTCTGGAGCATAATAATCATAAAGAATTTTCCTTAGCTGTGAGGAATTGATATCACAAACTTTATAATTCTGCATAAAAAATAACAGATAGTCTTTTGTCAGGTTTAGAAGACTGTTATCATACAGCGTATTTTTTATAGGATCAAAAAATGAATCTCTAAGAAGTTTTTTACACTCATCCATTCCATCCATACTTAGACTTAGTATTTTCCCAAGTTCTTCAAGTACTGGCCTCGGAACAGGTCTGTCAGTTAATCTGTATGAGCGGTAATACTCTGTTTCTTTAATTATGTTCTCAAACGCTACAGCAAGCGGAACACCCCTTTTTCTCTGTGATTTTTGCAAATGGTAAAACATTCCCGTCATTGTCGATACTTGTTACAAAGCCCAATGTTTCACATCCTGGCATGTAGTATTGCATTCCTCCAAATGAGGAAATAAAGTAATTACGATTATATGGATATGGGCCAGTTGGATTATTTGTCAGATCAATAGTGCAATTATCTTTCCCAACGAGAAAATCTCTGTCTGATCCTTCTGTTATCAGATTTGCAAGGACAAAATAATAATCGTTTCGCTTCAGAAAGTTTTTTTCGAAATCATTATATCCTCTATTTGTTGTCTTGTAATTCTGCCAGTAATCATAATAATTCCAAACAGCGAAAGCCCAATAAAATGCCCTTGGTGTTACTGTGTTGATTACAGGGCATAGCTCACCCTGAAAAGATGCACCAGGTGCATTGATTCCTAAATTATCTCGGGTTGTAAAATTTCGTTTTGTGTAATTGATCTTCGGTCCTTTTGACATGGCTGTTCCTTTATAAACAAGTTATGATTATGGTCAAGTTAACCAGCAAGAGCGTTATTTTGAATCTATTCATAATGAGAAATCCATGTAATTAATGAAGAAATTTCATTGCGCTTTGTTTGAAATACACTGCGGGTAGCTCTTGTTTCCATCCATAAGAATCATTTCATTCGCTAAACTCATCTGTGAAGCAACCATTCCACACAGTTTTCAGAAAGTCTTTTATCAGATCACGAAACAGCTTCTCACGTTCAGGATGTACCACAAAGATGTAGCTGCGTTGAGTACCTCGATGATAAGTTATCCCCATCAATATCGCATTGGGACATTGCTCCTGCATGATATGCTTTGCCTTTTTCCATTGGGCATCTGTACGTCTGCCTTTATGACAGTAATAGACGACATCCTGACCACGCTCAAAATAATCAGCCACTTCAGAAGAGTAAACGAACTTTATTGCATCTTTTTTTGCAGAAGGCGTCCCAAATCTCAGGCCGTTGTCTGGATCTAAAAAAACGAGATCAAAACCGGCACAAACTGCGAGTGCCTCCTGATGCCACTTTTTACGTGCTTCCCGTCTATCCGAAATGGTCAGTGAAGATAATACTGGCTCCACTGTTTTGTCAAAATAAGTTGCACCGGGGATCATTCCATACTCAGAAAAACAACGGACATTCTTTTCATTGCGCTCACACATTTCTTTAAGCACATCGAATAGTTCTGGATCGTAGATGCGATCCTTTTCCGTTACAAGATAACTACGAATGTTCCCATCATTTGTTTGATCATCCTCTGTCAGGTACCAATTGATCGCAACTGTTATCCCTTGCTTTGAGAGGAAGCGCAGCAATCCGTATTTCCCATAGTCTCCGATATCTCCAAAGTACTGGTTCTTCATAACTCTGTTTATGTTGTTTCTACACTGTTTTTATGATACCGGCGTTAATTGCGGCATCCAAGCTGTCTTGCGTAATTCTTCTCCGATGGCAAAACCTTGCTGAGATGGCATCGTGTAATCGTAGATATCAAAATAGCCATTATCTTCAACAGTAGTATGATACATTGTTTGGCCCGACATATCGGTACTGTTGGAAGACCAGTATCCTTCAAGGAATTCAAGCCTTGGTCCATTGACTCTTTTCAGGATAAAGCCGGAACTTGCTGCGCCGTTTGAACCCTCGTTCATGATTCTGTTATCTCTAAGCAGATAATTCCTTGATCTTGCCCAGGTTACACATAGCCTGACCGGTTGATAATTATCCAATGTATAAAGGTCATAAACTAAAGGATCCTCTGCATAATGATAATTGATTCCAGCAATAATCAATTCTGGAATTCCGTTTTTATCAAGATCTTTGAGAGCATAACCTACTTTATCACTGTAATTAATGCATTCGCTTAATTCAAGTTCTGCAGCTGTTTGTGATTTCCATTCCGGAAGATTTACCGCATATCGGTATCTTTCAATAACGCTGCTGTATGCAGTAAGAAAATCTCCTACATAGATATAAGCAGGGGAGGTGGAGACAGAACCAACCGGCCCTGTAAACGTTGCCTGTACA
>JBGUIU010000295.1:0-40457 GCA_045113275.1 Paludibacteraceae bacterium | reverse complement strand
CCAGGCAGGTGGCTTTGGCAATCGCGCCAAGAAATCTAAGACGTATGTCATTTATATGAATGGAACCATCTCTCAGGTTGGCCATGGCACAAAGATTGAACCAGGTTGTGAGATTGTTGTTCCAACTAAGTCAAAGAGAGAGCCGTTTAATTGGAGTAATTTAGCCACGGTAGGTTCTTCGATGGCTTCTCTTGCCACCTTGATTCTGGCTATAACAAAACTGTAAGTCTGACTCTATAAAAAGTTGAAGAGATGAATGAAGACAATAAAAATATAAAACAGCAGGAAAAGCATCCCATTGATTTCACAGCACTTTTCCAGAGTTTGTGGAAATACCGAAAATTATATTATAAGGTATTGGGCATCACGTTTGTTTTGACTCTTATCTATGTTTTTTCCCTGCCGAAGGTCTATCGGTGTGAGGTCATGCTAGCTCCAGAATTGTCAACAACTCGTACATCTAATACATTAGCTTCTCTGGCTCGTTCTTTTGGCATGAGATTAGGTAATAACGCGATGGGTGGTAATAGCGAGGCTCTGCTTCCGACCCTCTATCCCGACCTGATGAATTCGGTGGATTTTAAAGTCGGCCTATTCGATGTCCAGGTCTGTGCCAAAGACAGTATCAAGCCCAAGAGCTATTACAACTATCTGCTCAACGACCAGAAACGTCCTTGGTGGAGTGCTGCCATTGGTGGTTTCAAGGGGGCAATCTTCAGTTTGTTTGCTAAGGAAGACACAACTGAACTATTAGCAGCAAAAAGAAAGGTTGATCCTTTTCGCCTTACCAAGCGACAGACGGCCATCGCTAAGATGATCGACAAAAAAGTGGTCTGCGATGTGGATCAGAAGACGTTAGTGATTACCATCGACGTGCGTGATCAGGATCCAGTCATCTGTGCTACTGTGGCAGATTCTGTTAAAGAGCGTCTGCAGCAGTTTATCACCGCCTATCGTACCAATAAGTCCCGCATCGATTTTGAATACAACAAGAAACTCTGTGCTGAGGCCAAGGTCCGCTATGAAAAAGCCCGTCAACGTTATGTCGAGTTTGCTGATGCCAATCAGGACGTGGTGCTTCAGAGCGTCCGTACAAGAATTACCGATCTCGAAAATGAGATGCAGCTCCAGTTCAATGCCTACCAGACATACGCTACACAGGTGCAAAACTCCGAGGCCCAGGTACAGCAGGAAACACCTGCCTTCATGACCCTCCAGAGTGCCACTGTTCCCATCAAGCCCGCCGGTCCTAATAAGAAGAAATACCTCTTCGTCTTCCTCTTCCTCGCTTTCGCCGCCACCACCACCAACGTCCTCTACAAGGAACGCCTCCTCAAACCCCTCCTCGGCCTCAGCTAATATGACTGAACTTTCAGAAAAAGATCGTAAAGCCCAAATGGCTGATATGAAAAGCTTTGACGAGCAGATGCCCTGTGTGGGAATCTTCTGGTACGACCCCGAAGAAAAAAACTTTTTCGGTGTACATAAGAAGGAGATAACCCCTAAGATGGTGGAAGAGGCAGCCGATAAGGGTATACCTTTCATAAACTATCCCCGTTTGCACAGGCAGATATGGATGAAGGAATACTTCAAGGCACAGGCAAAGCATGAAGAAACAAAGTATAAGGGTGATTATACTCAAGTACCCCGAGGACGTGTGGCCTGGAATATTGATAAGTTCATAGTTTTAGTAGGCCACTGGGCAGAGCCCATTCTCGATGAGTTGACCGAACTCATTGAACAAGAATTCTCCCTCCCATACTTTGAATTTGTCTACGACTCTCACTGGGATTTAGGTCACGGCTGGTCCGGCGACATGCCTAAGTAATTTGAGCAGATTATAGGAGAAATATGTATAAGTCATATATTTCGTGTTTTCAGTATGAATATCATTGTTAATAATCTTGGACCTATCCAGCAGGCTAACTTTGATTTTGATAAAAAAATCAGTGTATTTTGTGGGCCGAACAATACGGGAAAGACTTATTTGTCGTATGTACTATATGCGTTCACTCGTCAGAGAGTGTACGCTATGGAAGAGAGTTTGACGGAGACTCAAATTAATGATTTTTTTATCAAACAATCTTTTCTTTTGGAAATTGACCCAGAGAAGATTTATGAGGCAATGTCCAAACGCCAATTTAATATGCCAGGAGATATGGCTACTATTTTTGGCATATCAGACACATATGCTGAGGAGTTATTTGCCAACTTCAAAATGGATATTAGTTTGGATAAAAAGACATATGTCGACTATCTGAAGGAACGTGAGTTGGATTTTAAAATTTATTTTAGTGGGCAATCTGTGGCTCAAGTGACAAAGAAGACGGGTGAGAATGTATTGCTTGTACGGAATATAAGTAATCGAATCGAGATAGACCGTGATGCGATTAAGGGCGAATTATTGACTCAGATATATAAATTATTATTATTTCCTGTTTTCTTTTCTCACTTCTTCCCTGTAGAGAGGAATAGTTTGTATACCTATTATAAGGATATTACGACAAATCGAAGTCAGTTGATGGAATTGTTACAAAGAATGGAAAATGGTAATCGTCAGGCTCTTCTTGAATATATCGGAAGAAATAGTGCCAGATACCCATTGGCTATTCGTTATACACTTGATGCTGCTATCAGGTTAAACGCCCTTAGTCAGGAAAGAGGCTATTATGCGTACCTTGCTGACGAAATTGAACAGGAGGTTCTTGGAGGAAAAATATCGTTAACCGATGATGGTGAATTGAGGTATACTTCAAACAAAGCTCCTGATAAAGATATACCACTTTATCTTTCTGCATCTATGACAAAGTCCATGGCAGGCATAGTATATGGCTTGCGTCATGTTGTTGGCCGTTATGATATGATATTCATTGATGAGCCAGAAGTTAACTGTCATCCCGATGCACAAATTTTAATGGCTCGTATCTTCGGCAAGATGGTTAATGCAGGTATCCGTATGGTGATAAGTACTCATAGTGACTATATTGTTCGAGAGATTAATAACTTAATCATGTTATCTGGTGCTCCAAAAGATATGTCTGAACAACTGCAAAAGTGGGGATATAAAGAAGACATGGCATTAAAGCCTCAAGATGTAGGTGCTTATTTGTTTATCTATGGTGCTGGCGATAATATGGTAAATGTTACTCCAGTAGAAGTAAATGACTACGGGTTTGAGGTTAAGACAATTGACGAAAGCATCAGTAATCAGAACGAAATCTCAGAAACGCTCTATTATGAATTGAAATATGGGAATGACAAACAATTATAATAATAGAGTCATGTTGGATGCTATTCATCAGGCAATTAAAGATAAATTCATTCCTGAGAATCAATTAGACATGGTCGCAAACAATACGAATGGGAGACACGGAATGATGTCATGTCATATATGTGCTTCTAAGGGTGAGGAAATACTTCTAATGGCTTTTGATCAAGAAGGGGATAATTGTAAACTCTTTCCCTATTTTCAAGAAAGACCGGGTCTTGTGAGTATGTGTGACTATATTCTTTTTGTAGAGGATGATAAGAACTTGTTCGTATTTCTGATAGAATTGAAAGACTCTTCCCATCGTTCTAAAAAACAGGTAATGATATCTCAGTCTTTTGCAAAGTTCTTAGTTAATCGTATTAAAGCGATATCAGATAAACAAAGTTTTTTCAAACCTGTTGAATACAGGAAAATTGGTATTAAGTCTGGTTGTTCTAAGATGACAACTAAGGGTTATGATACTGCCTCATATGATAAAGATGGTTTTACGTTTTTATTAGATTACCACAATTTCTATATAAGATGGTTAAAGGATTTGCCATGTAAATGATTCCTCTTCCTTCTTCCATCTTCCATAATCGAGCGAAGCATGAGCGAGATTAGTAACGCCATTCAAGATAAATGTCTTACTTTTAGTGACAGGATCATTAAACTGAATGACTATCTGCTTAAGGAAGCTGCGAATAAGAAGCCTCCATATAAGATAGTCAAAGGCAAAAGAGTATACGAAAAGGCTGTACCAGTATATTTACAATCTATATCAGCTCTATGCAATCAACTCCTGAGGAGTGGAACTTCAATTGGTGCCAACAATGCCGAAGCTTGTAATGCCATCAGTAAGGCAGATTTCAAGTCAAAGAGCTTCATAGCTCTGAAAGAAGCAAGAGAATCATTATACTGGATAGACCTATTGCATCGCAATGGTTATCTTGATGATATACAATACAACAGCATCTATGCAGATTGCGAGGAACTAGTAAAGATCTTGGTAACAAGATGTAAAACAATAAATACATCAGAAAATAAAGAAGAAACAAAGGAATAAAGGAGATACGTAAGATAGGGTAGGCGGCAGCACCCTCTTCCTTCTTCCTTCTTCCATCTTCCTTCTTTACAGGGCGGCAGCGAATACATTTTCCTTTTTCCCTCTTCCATCGTTTTCTAAGCCTGAATGTCAAAATTGACAGATTACCTTATTTATGATTTGTTTATAATATAGACAATCTTTCTCTACATATTCATATTAGAAACACAATTATTTATATAAGACAATGTTTAAACATCTGAGATTTTTGACATTATTTCTGGTATTACATTACTTCATAATACATGCCATTGCTTCTGATTCGAGTGTGGTTATTTATGCAAAGGACGGAACACGTACAACCTATTCGCTAAGCGTACATCCGAGGGTGTTCTTTGATTCACATCATGTATTGCTTAAGACAGATGATGTTCAAATCAAATATCCCATTGTACAGATGCGAAAAATAGTTTTTGAAGAACCATCGTCTTTGAATCTCCTTTCAAAAAGTCAGATAAGTTATAACATTCATGGCAATAAGATTATTGTAGAAGGGCTTACTGCGGGTAATAGGGTTATGATATATAATACATCAGGTTATTTGTGTGCTTCATTTATTGCAGGTTCAGATGGCCGTTTGGACATTAGCCTTGACGCCCTACCAACAAATATTTATATAGTTAAAATTGGTGATAACATAATAAAAATGCAGAAGAAATGAGCATAAAAAGAGCATTTACTATTGGGATCATATTTGTAGTTAGTTGCCTTTTCGTAGAAGCTCAAGGTGTACTTTTACATAAAGGCAACAGCTATACCTATTTCTCATCTACAGACGTAGATAGTTTAGAGTTTGTGGAAGCCCCTCCAGTAGATAAGATTGGGTCCAGAGTTCTTGATATAGACCAGACTTCTTCCATAAGAAATATTTTGTTGCTATTAGCTTCCAATAGCGATAACATCCAACTTACTCGTGATGGGATGTTGCAGAAATTGTTCTCAGTACTTAATGCTACAACACCTTTTGAGATCCCAGGAGAGAGTATGTCATTGCGTCCTTGTATTTCAATTATTGATGATGATACTTTCGATTATCAGATACCTTCATCTTATAATGGAAGTAAAGCCAGGGACAATCAAGGCGGTTTTTTCTCCGTTCTCTTACCTATGATGCTTTCTCTGGGGGAAAAATACCATAAGAATCTTTCTCCGGGACTTGCCTGTGAAGGCCAGAGAGTAGGATTGACCCACTTTCTGAGTCCGAATGATAGTTATACTAAACTTAATGAAAATGGTAAGGCTGTCAAATGGCTTCATGATCAAATGGGATGGAATGTCTTTAATCATAGTATGACGGCTCAGCTACCTATGAGCAATACCTACTATGTCGATGGAATTAACTCTGATTTGGCACAAAGAATCATTAATGAGAATACCTATTATGATCTTCCTTACAGTTTTACTAATTGCATTGTGCTTGACAGACTTACGGGGAAGTGGTACGAGCTTAATAACGAATCTAAGGACGCGTGGGTAGAACGTACACCCACAAAAAAGTATGCTCTACCTTTCTATCAGGACTACATTACGAAAAGGTGGTATTTCAATCGTGACTTTGATTTTGAATATAGTTGGGGTGAATGGTACAAGAGAGCCAACGAACTAGGTTTGCCGTATGAGAAAGTTATTGTACATAATGGTAGCACGAGTTCTGTTTACACAGCTTCGGCAGGCAGGAAATATGCGTATTGGTCTGTAAGAACATCAGGTGATCATAACTATCCACCAATTGCAGCTACTGTAAACCGAACTAGTACTGCCCCATATTCGAACCAATCTCCTCAAGGTTATAATGTTTATCATCCGAAATGGGTTGAGAGCAAAAAAAATATAATAGACTATTGTATAAAGAATAATACATGGGTTGTTTTTATGTCTCATTTTAATGACCAAGAATATCATAGAAATTATTATCTGGCAGGGAAAGATTATCCTAATAGAGATGATAATTATAATAATGAGTGGATTATTCCTTTAAAGCATGCAGAGATACAAGACATTATTGGAGAAAATGAACACGACTTTATTCATTTTCCTCCAGCCCGTTTGGGTATTAACTCATGGTCAGAGTGGTATCCTGCTCCAGGTACTCAATTGGCTGCTTTTTTTGAAGTTCTTGATTATGCTCTTAGTAAAGGTGTTGAGTTCGTATCTCCTATGGAGGGATGGAGTACGCATGGTAATATCCTTAATTTAGGGGTTGATCGGATGAAACAGGCTTATTCATATGATGATTCTGCAAATCAAATCCCATATACAGATGAAGAACAATCATGGCTGACAATAGGTGCAGACAAGAGTATTAGATATTATAATTATAATAGTAAGAACAATAAATAAATATGCTTAAGATATCTAGCCTATCTGATTTAAAATATCTAGTAAAGAATAATAAGATCATTGTTCAGAATACAGGCTATCTTACAATCATAGAGTTTGTACATCTCTTGCTACCTTTTGTCGCTTTACCTTATGTGCTTCGTACGATAGGTGTAGAGAAGTATGGTATGGTAGCTTTTGCCCAGACAATTGTTTCATATTTCACAATTGTCATTAATTATGGACTTGATGTATATGCTGTGAAAGAGGTGGCTGTCAATAGGGATAATAAAAAGAGTCTAAATGAAATCGTTTCTACTGTCATAAGTGTGAAAATGATTTTATTTGTTTTGTCTTTTTGTCTTTTCCTGATGGGCTTTGTTTTTGTTCCTTTTATGTCACAACATAAGTTTTTGATGTTATGTGCTTTAGGCCCATGGCTTTTAGAAATCTTTTTTCCTATTTGGTTCTTTCAGGGGATAGAAAAAATGAAATATGTGACGATTGTTAATTGTATGTCTTTATTGTTTTATACAGTAACAGTCTTTATATTTGTCCGTCACGAATCTGATTATGAATTCGTCGCTTTGTTACAATCGTCTGGACAATTTTTAGCTGGAATAGTTGCCTTTTATTGTTTGATTAACATTGAGAAAGTGTCATTGCATCTTCCTCAAATAATGATGGTTAAAGATGTTTTTAAACAAAGTTTTTCATTTTGGCTTTCAAGAGTATCTTCTGTTTTTAATATGAATCTGGCAAAAACGGTGAGTGGATTAGTCTTGTCTATGGAGAGTGTAGCAGCATTTGATTTGGCTCAGAAGATTGTAAATGCAATATTAATTCCTACTCGAATGCTTAACAAAGCAGCTTATCCTAATATTGCAAGGTCTCAAAATAAAAAATTTGCAACGAGATTCTTATTTATTGTATCATTTATTGCATTTTCTTTGAGTTCAGTGGTTTGTATCTTAGCTCCATTCATCATAGAGTTTTTCTCAGGTTATCGTATACAAGAGGCTATTGATATTCTCAGAATACTTTGCATTTTCTCATTCTCTACAAGTATAGTTATATGTATTGGGGGGTGTATGCTGGTTTCGTTTGGATATCCCAAGCCTTTTAACCAAAGTGTTATCTTTTCTACTTTCTTTCTTTGCTTTATTTATTGTGTATTCTATATATTTAATGTTCAGACGTCATTCGCTTTTGCGTTGGCTTTAGTTTTGACGGATTTATTTGTACTGACATATAGAGCCTTTTACTGTCGTAAATATGGCCTCTTCTCATTCAAGTCGAGTTAATCGATGATCTACTTTGTAGTTCTGTTTTTACTTATAGTATTATCTGTCCGTTATGATATTAACGGGAAGACATATTATCGTGATCAGTGGTATACTGCAATTATAATAATTCTGATATTAATTGCAGGATTACGTTTCCGATTGGGGGAAGATACGATAAGTTACATTTATATGTTTTATCATGAAACCCCAGATATTTCTGATATTGATATAGATACTTTATTATATAGCGGTCACCCCCCCTTATGGATATTATTTACTTCAATTTTTAAAACATTAGGTAGTAAATTCTTTATTGTTCAGTTAATTCAGGCCGCTTTTGTAAACATCCTTATTTTAAAGTATTTTAAGAAACATAGTCCTTATCCATTTGCTTGTGCTGCTCTTTATTTCTTCTGGAGATACCAGTGGTACAGTATGGTTGTTTTGAAAGCAGCAATTGCTCTTTCTATAATTCTATATGCGAATGACTACTTTTTAGAAAAGAAGTACAAAAAAGGTTTTCTTCTTGTTCTGATTGCCACAGGCTTCCATCAGTCATCAGTATTGTTGTTAATATTACCTTTCCTAACTTTTCTTAGATTTAACATAATTGGAGTTGCAATTATGGTTTGCGCTTTTTTTGTAAGTGCTTTTCTTCAGAGTAGGTTAGGTGATGTTTTTGAATTGTTTGAATTTGCAGATGGCGTGTCAAATAAGCTGGACAACTATTTGGATACTGATTTCATGACCCAAGTTCATAATATCAATTATTCAATAATAAGGTTTTTCCCTCTATTAATATACCCCATAATATCTCTTATATATCTTAAACAGAAATGTAAAGAATCGCAAGTTCTTAGGCTTGAGCCTTTCCTGATGGTTGGGCTAATATTTCAGGTGATGCAATTTAACATACACATTTCATACAGATATGTGTATATATATTTATTCTATTTTATTATTTTCATGGTTCATTTCTTCATTGAGTTTTCAAAGAACTCTTTGAGGCTAACGAAGTTTTTGGCGTATTTTAGAACTATAATTTTTTTTCTCCCGTTTATCGCTTCTGTAGCTTTTTTCCATTCCATGGCGCATGTCCAATTTAATCCTTATTCATCTATTTTTGAAAGAAGTATTAATAAAGAGAGAGAGAAATATTATACAGAAATTAAGGTTGATTATAGTTTAGATAAAAATGAATATTAGTAGTTTAGAGATACAGAAATATAAAGTTATTACTACAATGAATATAGCAGTAATATTTGCAGGAGGTTCAGGGAGGCGAATGCATACAAAATCTAGACCCAAGCAATTCTTGGAGTTTAATGGTAAACCCATTATCATTTACACACTCGAACTATTCGACAATCATCCCATGATTAATAGTATTGTCGTGGCATGCGTTGAGGAATGGATTCCCTTTCTTCAAAAAATGCTTAAAAAATTTGAAATAAGTAAGGTAAGGAAGGTAGTGCCCGGTGGTGAGACTGGGCAAGATTCGATATATAATGGCTTGGTGGCTGCTCATGAAATGTCAGAGAGTGATGACGATGTAGTATTGATACATGACGGAGTTCGACCTCTCATCACTGAGCAGACCATTACCGATAATATTATGAAGGTGCATGAGGAAGGAAGCTGTATCACTTGTATCCCTGCAACCGAGACATTTATTGTAAATCAGCCAGATGGCAGCCTTGAGATTCCAACACGTGCAGACTCGCTGATAGCCCGTGCACCACAGAGCTTCTATTTGAAGGATATCTTTGCCATGCATGAGAAGGCAAGATCCGAAGATCGTCATGATTTTATTGACTCTTGTTCGATGATGCATCATTATGGATATAAGCTTGGCAAAGTCATAGGCCCGATGGAGAATATCAAGATAACAACACCGACAGACTATTTCGTGTTTAAGGCAATGGTTGAGGTACACGAAAACCAACAGATATTCGGCTTTTAGTCCCCCATTATGAACTATCAAGTATTAAAAGAGGACGTTCGGCAATTTGCTGAGCAGTTTAATCTCTGGGAGCATTTTAGAGAGAAAACAATTCTGATAACAGGAGCAACGGGACTTATAGGTTCTGTGATGATAAAGTGTCTGTTGGCTCTTAATCAAAGGTATGACCTTAATATAAAGATATTAGCCATCGTTCGGAATTTGGAGAAGGCCAAGAATATATTTGCAGAAGAGTTTGATTCTATCGAATTCCTTCAGTTGTCAATGTATGATATTACTCGTGATAGTGTCTATGAACATGTGGATTATATCATCCATCTTGCCAGTCCGACAGTTGGAAGGTATATGGAGGAACATCCTGTAGAGACGTTTAATCTTGCCTATCAATCAACTTTTACTCTTTTGTCTTTTTCAAATCAGGCAAATGTTGAGAGTATGGTCTTTGTTTCTTCATTGGAGTATTATGGTCAGGTGTTAGACGACAGGCTTATTACTGAGGATATGCAAGGTTATATAGATTCTGTATCTGCCCGTTCTTCCTATCCCATGGGTAAGCGTGCTGCAGAGTATCTTTGCTATTCTTTCGCAAAGGAATATGGAGTGCAGGCAAAGGTGGCACGTTTGACACAAACCTTAGGTGCGGGAATCTCAGAAAATGACAATAGGGTATTTGCCCAGTTTGCACGAAGTGTTATAAAAGGTGAGGATATTGTATTACACACCACAGGAGAGTCTGCTAAACCTTATTGCTATACAACAGATTGCATATCTGCCATACTATATGTCTTGCTCAAGGGACAAAGTGGAGAAGCGTATAATGTGGCTAATCCTGATACGTATATTAGTATTCGTAAATTGGCGGAGTTTATGAAACAGTTCTTTAATCCCTCTATCAGGGTTAGCCTAGATTTAAAGGATAATATGGGATTCGCTCCAGTTACAAGGCTTTGTCTTTCAACAGAAAAACTAAATAGACTTGGGTGGCAGCCTCAGTATGGATTGAAAGATATATTTGAAAGATTGATTAAGTATATGTCATGATATATAGAAAAATAGATATTCTGGTGATTCTTGAGAATCTTATTGCACATCTACTTTCTAAAGTGGTACGCTATTCCCCTAGGAAATCAAATCTGTGGGTCTTTGGCGCTTCAGGAGGTTTTAGGGACAATCCTAAGTATTTCTTCTATGAGGTTGTAAATAATCATCCGGAGATCACACCTATATGGATAACGAAAAGTAAGGGTGATTGTAAATTACTCAAGAATAATGGAATGCGTGCCTTTCATTGGCTCTCCCTGAAGGGGGCACTTTATGCACTAAGAGCTAAAGTGTACATCGTGGATCATACAACAGATGATATAAACAGGTTTTTAGACGGTGGGGCATATTACGTTAACCTCTGGCATGGTAGTAGTGTGAAGAGGGTAAGGTGGCAGAATAAGGATTTTTTCGTGAAAACCTTTAAGCTAAAAGATGAGAGCGAAATGAGAACCTCATTTTGGTTTAAAATGAGGAACTACATCGCGCTGTTTGAAAAACCAGATCTATGCATTGCGCCATCTACAATTCAATTGAAAGATTATTTTGCACCTATGATGGACATACCCGAAGAGAACTGCATTGTGGCTGTTTCCCCACGTAGTAGGCTGATGATAGAAGGTAGAGAAGCTGCTATTAGTTTTATAAAAAAGTATGAGCCATCAGAGACAATGGATTTTGCTGGTAAACTCCAGTATTATCGTAAAACTTATATCTACATGCCGACTTGGCGAGATGACGGGCGAGATTTCATAGAGCAGGCTGGCATTGATTGGCAGAGGCTGAACGATGTAATGAAAGAAAAGCATAGCCTCTTTATATTGAAACTCCATCCTTTTACAAGTCTCAATATAGATACTCTGATGCAGTATAGCAATATTTGCTTATATCCGAAGAATAGTGACGTGTATACCGTCCTGCCATTTATTGATTGTCTAATTACAGATTATTCTTCCATCTATACAGATTTCCTAATGATGAATAAAGAGATTATTCTTTTTATCTTTGATTATACGAATTATGTAGAGAAAGGCAATTGGATACAGGATTATGATAAGTATTATTTAGGTAAACGTACGTATAATTTCGATCAACTTATTAAGACTCTGGAATCTGACGCTGACTGTCATATACCTCAGGAGCAATATGTTTTTCTGATGAATTATTTCTGGGATAACAATCGACAGAAGATCGATATTGCAGATGAAATAAAGAAACGAATAGGATTGCTTTAATAGTTAGTGATATGTATAGATACTTTTTTAAGCGTTTTTTCGACTTTTCGGCTTCGCTGATTGCTCTTATTTGTATTAGCCCTATTCTTATAGTAGTTACAATTTGGCTCCACTTTGCCAACAAGGGGGCTGGTGCTTTCTTTACTCAAGACAGGCCTGGTAAAAATGCAAGGATTTTCAAGGTTATCAAGTTTAAAACCATGTCAGATGAACGTGACGAGCATGGGGATTTACTTCCAGATGCACAGCGCCTCACTAAGGTCGGGCGTTTTGTTCGTTCTACTTCACTTGATGAACTCCCCCAACTTATAAATGTCCTGAAAGGGGATATGTCTTTTATTGGGCCTCGTCCGCTTCTTCCGCAATATTTGTTGGTATTTGATGATTTCCAGAAGCGTCGTCATGAAGTGCGTCCTGGTATCTCAGGATGGGCACAGGTACATGGAAGGAATCACTGTAAATTAAGTAAAAAGTTCGAATATGATGTGTGGTATGTTGACCATTGTTCTTTTACCACTGACCTGAAAATCATTTGGCTTACTGTGATGAATGTTTTGAAACGTTCAGATG
This sequence comes from Paludibacteraceae bacterium, assembly GCA_045113275.1. Lineage (GTDB taxonomy): Bacteria > Bacteroidota > Bacteroidia > Bacteroidales > Paludibacteraceae > UBA1181. The sequence goes on along the minus strand of JBGUIU010000295.1, from coordinate 27,688 downwards.
TAGGCGAGGGAGCTGGTGATATGAAGGATATAGATGATTTGGGAATCGGTGAAAGACTTAGAGAAATATTAAACAAGGATAATCATGTTAAGTGAGATTGGAAGCAATTTCTGGCTGAATCCTCATGACCTGCTTCCGGATAGTCAGCTTGGAAGCCCCTCTCAGTTTAATTGTAACGGGGAAGATTTTGTGTGGCTGTCAACTGGCCGTTCTGCCATTAAGTATGTTTTATTGGACATTGAAGCAAGAACCCCAAAATTGAAGAGGGTGGCGGTGTTGCCCTCATTTACCTGTGATACTGTTTTTGAACCATTTCTGAAGGCGGGTTACGAAGTCTATTATTACCCAGTAAATAAAGATTTGACAACAACATCAGATGCAATTCTAGACACAATTTATAAATATGATGCCTCTATTGTGTTATTTCATCGCTATTTTGGTTTTAATACATTGGATGGTGAAATCGATAGAATGTGTGAAACATTACGGAAGTCGGGGAAATACTCCATAGAAGATTGCACACAGTGTTTATATCGCGGTTTTTCTCGTTCACAATCAGATTATACTGTCGGAAGTATCAGGAAATGGACTGGAACACCAGATGGCGGATTTGCTGTTTGCAGAAAGGATCATTTTAGTCAAAAACCTAATCAAACTGATATAACGTTGGAGCAGGCTAAGGTTAAAGCTTCTTATTATAAGTATCGGTTTCTCTTTGAACATGAGGGTGATAAAGGGGAGATGTTGGCAATGTATCGAGAGGCTGAGGATATTCTGGACAATCAAACTGATGTGTTTGCAATATCCGAGATGTCGGCGAGAGTACAAGCAAATCTTGATGTCAATAACTTGATTTGTAAAAGGAAAGAGAATTACAAGATATTGTTTCAATCGCTACAAGGGCCAATAAAGCCTTTATTTGAATTTGATGAAGATGCTGTTCCTTTGTATTTCCCTATATTGGTGGAAGATAGGACTTCTTTACAGAAGCATCTTGTCAATAATGCTATTTACGCTCCAGTGGTATGGCCAAAAGACGAACAACAACCAACACAATGTGAGGGTGCAGAAAATGCCTATCAACATCTGTTGTGTGTTCCCATTGACCAACGATATAATACTGATGATATGAATAGAATAGTGAGTGTTATTAACAAATACTATAACGTATGAAGAAACTTGCAATAATCGGAGGCGGGGTTATGGCTTCATATTTTGGTGAAGCTTGTCATCGTCTTGGATATGAAGGTCATTACTTCTCAATGCTTGATGGAAAAGTAGATGACTCAAAGATTGATGTTTTTCATGAAATAAATATTTTTGAGAAAGATAAAGTCGCCTCGATATGTAAGGACTTAAAGATTGATGGTGTAGTTGCCACTACAGAGTTGTCTGTGCCTATAGCTGCATATGTTGCAGAGCAGTTAAATTTGTTAGGATTATCTTATGATGTGGCGCGTGTGATTACAGATAAATATCGTAATCGTGAGTGTATCAAAGACTTGTCTGATTTGTTGTCACCAAAATATGTTGAAGCAAAGAGTATAGATGACATAAAATCTTCGGGTATTCCTTACCCTATGATTCTTAAGCCTACTAATCTTGGTGGAAAGCGTGGTATAACCGTCGTTCGAGATGAAAAAACACTGCCCCAAGCTTTCGACTATGCAAGGGATAGTTTTAGAAAAGGGACTACACCTATAATTATTGCAGAGCAGTTCCTTGAAGGTGGAATGGAATGCAGTGTGGAGAGCTTGACATTTAAAGGAGTACATACAATTGTCCAAATAACTCAAAAGGATAGTAGTGGTGCTCCTCATTGTGTTGAATTAGGTCATCACCAACCCGCTCCCTTGTCTAAAGATATATGGGATAAAGTTGTTCAAGCCGTATCTTCTGGTTTGACGGCTATAGGTGTCATAAATGGGCCATGTCATACTGAGATTAAAATAATAAATGATGAAATCTATCTGATAGAATTTAACGCCCGACCTGGAGGTGATCATATCTGGTGGCCTATGGTGGAATTGAGTACTGGCTTCGACATAATAGCTGCTGTCGCTCAAGCTGCTACTGGAGATTTGGATCCAATAGATGTCAATTCATTTAAACATCATTATTCTGGGCTTTATTATGTCGTGAAACAAACTGAGTTTTTGAAGCCAATCTTTGATACCTGTGAGGCAGAAGATTGGTGCTGGGAAAAGAATTCTATTACTGATGAGATGATAGAACTTACTCAAAATGATATGGAACATACAAATTATATGATATATTCATCTCAGGTGTCGGATCCGATAGCTGATCTTATGAAGGGTTTAAACAATTAATATGGAAAAGAGTGTTTATTTTAGGGCATTTGAAGAGGAAGATGCCGAACTCATCTACAAATGGATGAATGATGATGAGTTGAAAGAAATGAGTGTAGGTCTTAATAGGCGTATGTGTAAAGAAGAATCTCTGGAATGGACGAGGGCACATATGCATCATCATGATTATAATGTCTATTGGGCAATTTGCTCTAAGGAAAACAATAAAATGATAGGATATGCCAGTTTAGTCAACATACACTATATCAACAGTTCTGCTGAAACAGGTGCCATTATGATAGGAGACCCTAATTATAATGATGGAACGGCATGGATAGAGACGGTATTGTTTATGTTTGAATATGCCTTTGAGAGACTGAATCTTCATCGGGTCTATGGACACTCTCTGGTGGGACATAAGATTAGTAATATTGTAGAACCTCTAATGTTTATGCAACAGGAAGGTGTATCCCGTGAGGCTGTCTTTAAGAATGGCAAGTATTACGACTTGAGTTGTGCAGCCATATTAAGGGATGAGTATTTCGCCCATAAGGAGGCTGGTGATTATGATATGATGAGTATTGTACGTAGATTAAAGAAAATAAGAAAAGGATGAAAGCATTTTTATTCCCCGGTCAGGGGTGCCAGAAACAAGGGATGGGAAAAGATCTCTATGACAATTTCCCCAAAGCGAGAGCTATTTTCGAACAAGCTAATGATATTTTAGGTGAGCGATTCTCTGATACGCTCTTCAGTGCGTCAGAGTTATTGCTAATGGATACACGCTATACACAACCGGCTATATTTATTTATGAAGTAGCATTGGCGATGGCTCAGGATGAAGTGAAGCCTGATTGTGTCGCGGGTCATTCTCTTGGTGAATATGCAGCTTTGGTAACTTGTGGCGCATTGACATTCGACGAAGCACTACTTTTTATCAAAACCAGAGGTCAGGTTTTCTATGAGGCTTTCCAGAAACATCCTAGTGCAATGGGGGCGATTATAGGAATTCCTGATGAGCAGGTCCTTGAGGTATTGAAACAAGTGGGGGATGAAGATGGAGAGAATCTGTACATTGCGAACTATAATGGTCCTGGTCAGTTGGTGGTGACTGGTGCTAGAAAGAGTATAAAAAAAGCATGTCTTATTTTGAAGGAAATGGGAGCAAAACGTGCAATCGTTCTCCCGATGAAAGGCGTAGGTCATTCTCCTAATTCAGCAGAAGAAGGAGCAATTCTTGCGGAAGAACTTAAGAAGTTGAATTTTAAGACTCCACATATTCCTATTTATCAGGATGCAGATGGCTTACCTCATACAGATCCTCAGGAAATACTTGAGAATCAGGTCAAACTGATGACATATCCTGTTCTATGGACTAATATTACTATGAATATGGTGAAAGATGGTGTCAATCAGTTCTATGAGTGTGGAACTGACGATACGCTTCAGAAGATTGTTAGGCGAATGTCACCAGAGTCAGAAGTTACTTCTTTGGTACATATACCCTTCTATGAGGGCAAGATACAAGATTTTTCAATTATCAACAATTAATATTTTTAAATTATGGACATTCAAGATTTTATTGACAACTTTGCAGCAGAGTTTGATGAAACTCCTGCAGAAGCATTCGCACCTGAGACAGAGTATAAGAAGCTTGAGGAGTGGAACTCTTTAACAGCTCTTTCTATCGTAGCAATGGTAGATGACAATTATCGTAAGACAATTACAGGTGCAGACCTTCGTGAACATACGACCATTCAGGATCTATTTGATTTCGTAGCTTCTTTATGATCAATCCATTTTCATTAGAAGGTAAGACTATCTTGGTGACAGGTTCCTCTTCCGGAATAGGAAGGGGAATCGCCATCGAGTGTTCAAAGATGGGGGCTAAAATCATTTTGAATGGACGTAATGTTGATAGATTGAATGAAACACTATGTTTGATGGAGGGTGAAGGACATCAAGTAATGGCAGCTGATATCTCAAAGCAAGAGGAGATAGATCATCTTGTTGCAGAATTACCTATGCTTGATGGGTGCGTGCTCTGTGCAGGTATCCCACAAATATGTCCAGTAAAGCACTTCAAGCGTAGTGATATTGAAGATATCCTGAGTATCAATACTGTAGCTCCCATTATGATTACATCTGGTCTTTTGAAGAAAAAGAAGATTCGCAAAGGTTCTTCTATAGTTTTAATAGAATCAATATCAGGGGTGTTTGTTGGTACCAAAGGAGATGTTTCTTATAATGCTTCTAAGGCAGCTCTTAATGGATTCTTAAAAGGATCTGCATTGGAATTAGCTGGGCAGGGCATTCGTATCAATGCCATTAATCCAGGACTCGTCCCTACAAATATTTTGAACCTTACAAACAAAATTTTCGCAGAGAGTCATCATACTGATATCATGGTCAATAGCTATCCTTTGAAACGTTATGGAACTCCAGAAGATATTGCATATGGTGCTATTTATCTACTTTCTGATGCATCAAATTGGGTTACAGGAACAAATCTTGTAATTGATGGAGGTTATTTACTAAATTAAATAAGAATAATATAATGAAAATTAATTTGATAGAATTGTTTGAGGAATCAGTTAAGAAATATCCTCAGAAAGTGGCTGTTATTGATAAGGATAGAGAAATAACATTTTCTGACCTGAGAGAGCAGTCTATAATCCTTGCACAAAAGATTATTTATAGTGGAGCCTGTCAGAATAGACCTGTCGCTGTATTCTTGGATAAGTCGATAGAGAGTGTATATTCAGATCTTGGTATTATCTATTCAGGTAATTTCTATATGAATCTGGATGTTAAGACTCCTGCCGAACGAATCAGCAATATCTTAAAACTGGTTGAACCACGTTTTATCATTTCTACAAGCAAGCAAATCAAAAGTATTGAGGCTATCATTCCTGATACAATAGATGTTATTTTGCTTGATGCGAATGACAAAAAGGTTTGTCTCGACGAGGCATACATTTTGGATAAATTATCAACAATCATTGATACTGATCCTTCTTGTATAATCAATACTTCCGGCTCAACAGGAACACCCAAAGGTGTTGTACTGAACCATAAGAGTTTCTTTGATTTTACTGAATGGGCAATTGATACCTTTAAGTTTGAGGATAACTTGGTGATGGGATCTCTTTCACCGATTGTATTTGATATCTATAGCTTTGAGTTATGTATGCTGATGGCTAAGGCGAGTACACTGGTTGTCCTTCCAGGAAACCTGGCTGCTTTCCCTGCAAAGATACTTGATATGTTGGAACAGCATAAAGTAAACTTCCTTTTCTGGGTACCAACCATCATGGTAAATATTGCCAATATGGATTTGCTTTCTATTTACAAACTGGATAGCTTGAAGACAGTATGGTTTGCAGGAGAGGTATTCCCAACCAAGCAGTTCAATTACTGGCATCACCATCTGCCTAAGACCACTTTTGCCAACCTGTATGGTCCCATCGAGATTACTCTCGATTGTACCTACTATATCGTTGACAAGGAAATACCTGATGAGCAGCCATTGCCAATTGGCTATGCTTGTCGTAATTCAGACATTATTATACTCGATGCAGATGATAAGGCTGTGAAAGAACCAAATGTTGAAGGTGAACTTTGTGTTCGAGGCACATCTTTGGCTATGGGATATTACAATAACCCCGAAAAGACGGCAGCTGCATTTGTGCAGAACCCATTGAATAAAGCATATCTAGAGCTTATATATCGTACTGGTGATGTGGTATGCTATAATGAGGAAGGTCTGATCATGTTTAAAGGTCGTAAGGATAATATCGTGAAGCATATGGGTTATCGTACTGACCTGGGAGAGATTGAACATGTGATAATAAACACTTTAAAAATGGTAAAGAATGGATGCATCGTCTATAATCAGGCTGCGAAGGAAATCACACTTTTCTATGAGTCTGAACAAGAAATACCTGCCTCAGAGTTCCGTAAAAAGATTGGACAGGCGCTGCCCAAATATATGATTCCTACAGTTTATAATCATTTGGAGTTGCTGCAACGCAATACAAATGGCAAGATAGATAGATTATTTTATAAGAACTTAGTTAATGCGTAAGATCGAATCATACGAGCAGACCCAAAATTTCGTACGCCAGATTCGTGAATTAAGGAAAGGGTTTGTTACCAATTTTTATTGGGATGATAATAAACATCCATATTGGATTGCTGACGGTTCATTTGATTTTGAACAATCTGCTGACTGCATCTTGATGGTGCATCGTTGTAAGGGATTCTCTAATATCTTTTATATTGCGACCTCATATGCAGCTTTTGGAGAAATGCTTAAAGGTCTTCATCTTGATGAAACATTAGTAGTTGATGTCGTCTGTAAAGGTGAAGGAAATATAGAACGAGAAGCATTTACTAATTTGGGCTTTGCAAAGTATCAGCATCTTTATAGAATGTCTCATGTTGGTAGAATTGTAGGTATGGACTGGTTGCAGGATCCAAGGGTTAGGTATGGTGAAAAGGCAGATACCTTATTAGTATTCAATGCTATGCAGAAAGACTTTGATCCCTTGGCAGAGCAACTTCCATCCATAAAAGAACTAGAGGATTTTGCAGAGCGGAAACAACTATTGGTGATAAAAGACGGTAATAAACTATGCGGATTCCTCATATTTGAAATAACAGGTGTTACATGGTACCTTAGGTATTGGTATACTTCACCAGATTACAGAAATCAAGGAATAGGTGCTGGTCTCCTTAGGACATCTTTAATATATGGTATTGATTCTAAGCGCCAAATTTTTTGGGTAATAGCCGATAATGAGAATGCCATTAAACGTTATGAACATTATGGTTTTACAAGAGAAAATATGAATGATTATGTAATGATTAAAAGATAATTGAAATGAAAGAAAAAATTATTGAGATTTTAACAGAGTTGCGCCCTGAGTTTGATTTTACAGAAGACGTTAATTTCATTGAAGAGGGCATGCTTGACTCCTTTGACGTGGTGAGTCTTGTTGACGAAATAGAGTCAGCATTCGGTGTTGCAATTGGAGGAGCTGATGTTCTTCCTGAAAATTTCTGTAGTGTAGATGCTATTTGTGAAACAATCAAAAGAAATCAAAAGTAATGGTTACTTCTTTTAAGAACAAAACGATATCAGCTATTTATAGCGTTTTGCCTGCCCATGAAGTTGATTTCATGGATGAAGCTGGAAACTATTCTTTTTCTGAAATCCAGATGAAGAAACTCAAAAAAGTGATGGGCTTTGGTACTAGAAGAGTAGCCATGGAGGGCGAAACGGTTGGCGATTATGCAATATACGGTATCCAACAGATGTTGAATGATGGTGTGTTTAGAGAGACCGAAATTGGTGCTATCATTGTAACAACAACCTCTCCAGATCACTTTATTCCACCGATTTCGAACATTGTTCAGGGTAAATTCAATTTTGACGAGGATGTAGTCTGCATTGATATCTCTCAAGGATGTTGTGGCTATCCAGTAGGACTTACCTATGCTTTTATGACTCTAAATTCTTTGGAAAAAAAGAAAGTATTACTGATAGCTGGAGATATGTTAAGTGCGAGAGTTTCCACAAGAGACAGAGCAAGTAGACCTATAACAGGAGATGGAGTGACTATTAGTGTTATTGAAAATACAACTACAGAGAATAAGATTTTCTGTTCGCTCAAGAATGACGGAAAGGATGCATTTGCTGTCTATGTTCCTGCTGGCGGAACTCGTATGCCAATTACTCCAGAGACTACTAAGGAAGAGGAAGATGAATTTGGAAATTGGAGAGGCAAGCAACATTTGGTTATGCAGGGTGATCTGGTTTTCAATATCATTATCAATATGACTCCAGTGATGATGGAAGAACTGCTAGCTAAAAGTGGCGATAAGATGGATAATATCGATTACTTCGTCTGTCACCAATCAAGTAGTTTTACGCTAAAGAAATTGGCTCAGCGTTTGGAAGTGACTGAGGAGAGACTACCTCGTGACATAGTACCAAAGTATGGTAATAGCAGCAGCGCTACCATTCCAGTAACCATGTGTGAGCATTGTGATCAGTTCTTTGCTGATGGAAAGAAAAAGAAAATCATGTTTGCGGCGTTTGGTACAGGTATGTCACTTGGTGCAGTGCTGATGGATATTGAGAAGCCTGTATGTAAGCTGTTAGACTATAATCACAAGAATGGTTGACTGTATAAGGTTTGTCAATACCTGGTTCACTTCTAATTCCTATATATTATCTTGTGATAATTATGATAATGTATGGCTGGTGGATCCTGGTGACATACAGCCCATCATAGATTGGCTCCAGAGAAAGAAGAAAAAGACTGTTTCTGGGATTCTTTTGACTCATGCACATTTCGACCATATTTATGGGGTGAATGATGTTTTAAAACGTTTCCCTCTGTGTAAAGTATATACTGCAAATGGGTATGGGCGTGAATTGCTCTTTGATGCCAAGAAAAACTCTTCCCGCTATTCGGAGATGGGACCTGTTGTAATTAACAAAGATGCTCTTATACAGTTTTTTGAATCTGAATTGATTCTATGGCCTGGCATCAGTATGACAGTTTTTCATACTCCTGGTCATTCTGACGATTCCGTATGTCTTTGTTTGGAGAATAAGATGTTGACGGGCGACACACTTATCAAAGATACACGGACTGTGACAAAGGTAAAGGGAGGCTCTGTTGAGAAACTTGAAAAAACTATAATTTTCATAGAGTCTCTTAAAGGAAGGGGTCTAGTAGTTATGCCTGGTCATAATGAGCCATTCCCCTTGGATGATTATGATTTATCAAAATCAACAACAAAAAGTATTTGAATTATGGAGATGAAACATGATATGATAGAAATCCTTGGTAAGGATTTCTTCAAAGAAGAGGTAAAATGCGGATATAAGATTCCCGCTTATATGAAAATGAACTGGGCTATACAGTTGGATCTTTATTTAGTCTTTTCAGATATCTGTAAAAAGCATAATCTGAAATTTTTTGTGATGTTTGGTGGTCTAATAGGTGCTGTTCGTCACGATGGCTTTATTCCGTGGGATGATGATCTTGATGTATGTATGCCTCGTAATGATTATGAAGAATTTATAAAAATTGCACCAAAAGAGTTGGATACTCCATATTTCTTGCGTACCCCTTTTACAGATCCTAATTGTCTTTATCCTGTTGTCGATTTGGTCAACAGTTCAACAACATTTATACCTAAATTATTTAGAAGACTCCCCTTTAACAAAGGCGTTCCTATTGATATATTCCCGATTGATTTTTGTAATCCAGATAAGGTGGAAAACGAAAGGAAAGAAATCCTTAGGTATTACTTACACTGTACTAATTTCATGAAAAGAGATTGCAAGGGCTTGGATGAAAGACAGAAACGTGATCTTGTTACCTATTATACAGATGACCCATATGCTTCTTTCAATAGTCTTCATGCCATTGCGTCTAATCCTGATTATTTTGGTTCAGAATGGGTGTATGTATGCAACGCAATAGCTCACCAGAATGTGAAACGATTGGTATGGCCTTCCAAATGCTTTGAAAAAAGTATTCCTCATAAATTTGAAAGTATTGAAGTGGAGATTCCTGTCGGATATGACAAAATATTGGGTACTACTTTTGGTGATTATATGCAATTTCCGCCAGTCGAAGAGCGTGGTTTAAAGAACAATCAGATTTTCTTTGACCCAGATCATCCTTATACCTATTATGATGCCATGACCGATGAAGAATTGGATGGTATTCTTGACCAATAATGTAAATTCTGATGAAGCGTGTAATAACATATGGAACCTATGACCTGTTGCATCAAGGCCATATCAACTTGTTGCGCAGGGCAAAAGAGTTGGGAGACTATTTGATTGTTGGTGTTACCAGCGATAGCTTTGACCGTGGACGTGGCAAACTAAATGTACGTAACAATGTATTGGAGCGAGTTGAGGCTGTAAAAGCAACAGGTTATGCAGATGAAGTCATCATTGAGGACTATCTTGGGCAGAAGATTGATGATATTCAGAAATATGATGTTGATATATTTGCAATAGGTAGTGACTGGGAAGGAAAATTTGACTATTTGAGTGAGTACTGCGAAGTTATTTATCTTCCAAGGACTGAAGGTGTGTCTTCTACGATGCTTCGGGAAGAGAGTCAGACTGTTTATAAATTAGGTGTAGTAGGTAGTGGACGTATTGCAAAACGATTTGTGCCAGAGTCGAAAGTGGTTAGTGGTGTTGAGGTCGTGGCGGTCTATGACCCCAATACAAATAGTGCATTTGACTTTGCTGAGCAGTTCAAGGTTAAACCCTATACAGAAAACTATCAAGATTTCCTAAGTGATGTCGATGCAGTCTATATAGCATCGCCCCATTTAACACATTATCCATATGCAAAACAGGCCCTAGAAGCAGGTAAACATGTTCTGTGTGAGATACCATTCACGCTTTCAGCTAAACAGACTAAAGAATTATATGATTATGCCAATGAACATGATCTCGTGTTATTAGAGGCCAGTAAGACAGCCTACTGTCCAGCCTTTAACCATTTGGTGACTCTTGTCAAGAGTGGCGTTATTGGGGAAGTTGTTGATGTTAATGCATCACTTTCGAAAATGATGGAAGGTGAAACACGCGAATTGGATGCTGCAGAAGCGGGAGGTGCTATTAATGAGCATGCGCCATTGAATCTAATGGCTATCATTAAACTCTTGGGAAAAGAATACCGAAATGTCGACTTCTACACAAAAATGGAAAATGGGGTTGATATCTATACAAAGGCAATTATCAAATACCCTCATGCCACATCATCTTTGACAGTTGGTATTGGCGTTAAAACCGAAGGAAATTTAGTGGTGTCTGGAACAAAAGGTTATGTCTACGTTCCTGCTCCTTGGTGGTTGACTGACTATTTTGAAGTCCGATATGAAGATCAGACTAAAAACAAAAAATACTTCTATTCGTATGATGGTGAAGGTTTGCGTTACGAAATTCAGGAGTTTATCTCGATGATAGTCAATGGTCGTCTGAGTTGCTATAAGCTGCGTCGCAGGGAGAGTATAGCTATTGCTAGTGTGATTGAGATGTTCAATGAGAAAAAGAATGTAACTAGGATATGAAGAAGGTGTTGATTGTTGGTGGGGCCAATGGCATAGGACTATCAATTGCAAAGACATTAACAGCAGAGAAAGACGTAGAACATGTCTATATTGTTGATAAAGCACCCCTTGCTCAAAAATACCAAGAAGAGAAAATAAAGAGTTTCTTATTTGATCTCAGTTGTGGTGATTATTCGGTTTTTGACCAGTTCAATGATATTGACGGCTTGGTGATAACAGCTGGATTTGGTAGACTCGCGTTATTTGAAGACATTCCAGAATATATGATTGCCAACTACTTTAATGTTAATACTATAGCGGTTATCCGTGTAATTAAACACTTCTATAGTAAGTTGCTTTCTGAACAGGATTTCTATTGTGGTGTGATGGTAAGTATTGCAGGGTTTATGTCTTCGCCTTTTTTCTCTCTCTATGGCGCAACCAAGGCTGCATTGAAAATATTTATTGAGAGCATCAATGTTGAATTGGAGAAGGCTGGAACGACTAATCGTGTATTGAATGTTTCTCCTGGTAGTATCAAAGGTACCAGTTTCAATCAAGGAGTTACAGATTTATCACAAACATCTGATTTGGCACAACAGATTATTTTACACCTGAAGAAAAAGGATGATTTGTTTATACCGCAATATGAGGAGGTATACAAATATGTTCTTGATCGATATCATGCAGATTTTCGTAAAGAAGGACTGCATAGTTATGATTACAAATTGAAAAGTGGTAGAATTGTAGAATAATCAGCTAATTGGCACGGAATGATTAGTAATCATTCAATTTTTATTATAAATGAAGTGGAATAATGATACTTTTGTGTTCTTCCAAAGAGTAATTTGCTTTCTTTTTGCGACAGCAATATGCTTTGTTATTCCATTATATGCTTTCCATGGGAAACCTGAAGATAGCAAAGAACTACATGGCAGAATTATACAATTGATGGAGGAACATGAGTGTATAGGTCTTTCTGTAGTTGTTGTAAAAGACAATAAGATCGTTTATTACGATTCATTTGGATATAATCCAGATTATTCTGATCCAACAAAAAGGATACCAATTAAAAAAGATGATATAAACTATATTGCATCTATATCTAAAACATTTATCTCTACGGCTATTATGCAATTAAAAGAAAAGAGATTGTTGAATTTGGATGATGATGTGAATAAGTACCTGGACTTTTCTGTTAGAAATCCGCATTATCCAGATACGCCAATAACAATTAAAATGTTGCTTACACATCGATCTAGCTTAAATAATCTAAATTATACGGTCACTTTTGACCATTTCAATTTATTAATCCCTGAAAAGAATAGAGATTGTTCCCAATGTTATAATAACTATAAACCAGGTACAGATTATGATTATTGCAATTATGGTTATGTAATCTTAGGAGCCATTATTGAGAAGACTTCAGGAATGCGTCTGGATGATTATATAGATAGTTCTATTATGAAGCCAATGGGATTATATGGTGGTTTTAATGTGGAGAAGTTAGATAGTTGTCGCTTTGTGAGGGCATATCATCATGCAAAAGGAAAATTCGTTAAACCTATAGATGTATATAAGCCAGACAAATATCTGAAGGATTATGTATTAGGATTCAGTACCCCCGCATTGCATCCAGCTGATGGTATGATAATATCATCTAATGATTTAGCAAAATTCATGTTGATGCACATGAATGATGGACGATATAAGAAAGGAAAGCGTATTATTTCAAGTGAGAGTGAAAAAGAAATGCGAATTGCCCCAAAGGACAATAAAAACTATGGATTAGCTTTGGCTCATTATAATTTCTTAAATGGCATTGACCTAATAGGAATGACGGGCGGAGCAAGAGGAATGCATACTGCAATGTATTTCAATCCAGATGAAAAATATGGCTTTGTCGTTTTTTGTAATGGATGTAATTCTACATCAGCTGCAGACGGAGGACTGAATAAACTTGTAGTAAAAGAGTTATTCAGCACATTTATTTCAAGAAAATAATTGGATGATTAGACTAATCGATTTTGATAACACAAATAAATGGGATAATACTGTAAAGCAGTTTTCTTCCTATGATGTTTATTATTTGAGCGGATATGTAAAGGCATTTCAGATACATGGGGATGGTGAACCGCAGCTGCTATTTTATGAGGCTGGTGGGTTGAAGGCTATCTATGTATATATGAAGCGCAAAACTGCTATTGTTGACTATTATGATAGTGTAACTCCGTATGGTTATGGTGGCGTTTTGTTTGAGGGTGATACTTCTGAAGAGAATCTCAAAGCTTTTTGGGATGCTTATGTAGAAAAGATGAAAGAAATTGGTATCGTGGATAATTTTGTCCGCTATCATCCTGTTTTGTGTAATGCCATCCCGATGAAACTTGTATCTACTGTCATTGACTTAGGAAAGACTATTGCGATTGATTTGAGTTCTAAAGAGGTGATATGGAATAATATCATTAGCAAGAACAGGAATATGATTCGAAAAGCGGAGAAGAATGGTATTGAAATCAGACATGGTAAGGGTATTGAGCTGTTTAAAGACTTCAAACGTATCTATAATACGACGATGGAGAAAGACCATGCAGAAGAATACTACTTTTTTGAAGATTCTTTCTATGAATCTATTCATCGGGATTTATATGATAACTATGAGATGTTCTATGCCGTACTAGATGGTCAGATTATAGCCATGAGCATTATGCTTTATGCTAATCTGCAAATGCATTACCATTTGTCTGGTTCAATGATGGAATACCGCAATTTGGCACCCTCAAATTTGTTGCTTTACAAAGCTGCTCTATGGGGATATGAACAGGGTTTCAAGACGTTTCATCTTGGTGGAGGTGTTGGGTCTGGGGAAGATAATCTCTATAAGTTTAAGGCTGCCTTTAACCGGAATTCTGACTATCAGTTCTCTATTGGTAAAGAAATATTTGACCAGAAAAAATATGATGAATTAGTTCAGGAAAGGACAAACAGAGATCAATCATTTAATCCTCAAAGTTCCTATTTCCCCTTATACCGTTCATAGATTTAGAATATGAAATTACATTATTACGGATTACTGGATAGTCTTGAGAGTAGTTTTACTTTTCAAGAGTTTGTGGTTGATGGTGTCTCTATATATTTACAGAAATCACCGCGTTTTGGTTTTGATGCTAGGAATATTATCATAAAAGATCCTGCTGTGTTTATTCATTCTGATAAGGGATATTATCGCTTTGTCTTAGAAGATGTAAGTATAGAAGTGGATTCAGATGGAAATGTTCTAGCTTCTGAAGCCTTACTGAAGGATTGTGTAGAAAAGGCTAAGATTGTTGTTCCATTGGATTGATGTATAAACACTTTTTTAAGCGGTTCTTTGATTTCTGGATTGCGCTGATTGGATTAATATGTATATCGCCTATATTATTGGTGGTAATAGTTTTGTTACATTATGCCAATAAAGGTGCTGGCGTGTTTTTCTTCCAAGAAAGACCTGGAAAGAATACAAAGATATTTAAGATGATGAAGTTTAAGACCATGACGGATGAGCGGGATGAGGACGGAGAACTGTTGCCTGATGCAGATCGTTTGACTATGGTCGGAAAGTTTGTGCGTTCGACATCCATCGATGAGTTACCTCAACTATATAATGTGTTGAAGGGTGACATGGCATTGATAGGGCCGAGGCCTTTATTAGTACAATATCTCCCTCTTTATTCTAAAGAGCAGGCGCGACGTCATGAGGTTCGTCCTGGTATCTCTGGTTGGGCACAATGCCATGGCCGTAATAACATCACATGGACAGAGAAATTTAAGTTGGATGTGTGGTATGTGGATCATGTGTCATTCTTAACTGACATGAAGGTGTTTCTATTGACCATAAAAAAAGTTATCTGTAGAGATAATATTAATCAAATAGGAGGAGAATGGGTCACGATGGACCCGTTCAATGGACATAATTAAATGAAGAATATACTAATTACTTCTGCGGGTAAGCGAGTGGTGCTGGTGCAGATATTTCAGCAGACACTGAAGGATCTGGGCTTGGAGAGTAAGGTCTATACGACCGATATGAAGCCCATGATGGCGCCTGCCTGTATCGTGTCGGATGAGGGCATTAAAGTGTCTCCTTGCAAAGCAGAAGGATATATTGATGAGATAATCCGGATTTGTCAGAAGAGAAATATTGGAGTAATTATCCCAACGATTGATCCAGAATTGATGGTTTTGGCAAAAAACAGACAGCGATTCTCGGAGATCGGTGTGGAGATCGTTCTTTCTGACGAGGTCTTCATTAAGGCATGTAGGGATAAGCGAGAAACCCAACAATACTTACAGAATATTGGCATTGAAGTGCCAAAGGCTGTGGATAAATATCATCCGACATTCCCGATGTTCGTCAAACCATACGATGGATCTCTGAGTAGGGATATTCATGTGGTTCAGAACCAGAGGGAACTGACTCAGGATATGTTGGAGAATCCGAAATTCATGTTTATGGAGTACTTAGATCAGTATGAATACAAGGAATATTCTGTAGACATGTATTTCGGAAGGGATCATTGTGTGAAGGGCATTGTGCCTCGTGAACGCATTGAAGTCCGAGCAGGAGAGATCAATAAGGGAAAGACGCATAAGAATGAGATCGTGGATTTCCTGAAAGATAAGATGGGACGTTTGCCTGGTGTGAGAGGGTGTATCTGCTTCCAGTTGTTCTATCGTGAATCTGACCATCAGATAAAGGGCAGTGAGATTAATCCGCGTTTTGGTGGTGGTTTCCCACTTACCTATCATGCTAAGGCCAATTATGCAGCCTATATCATTCGAGAGTATCTGTTGCATGAGACAGTTGATTACTCGGATGCGTGGCTCGATAATACACTGATGCTGCGTTACGATAATGACATCATCATCTATAATGCCAAGTAAGGTCGTCGTCTTTGATTTAGAGGATACACTGTATCAGGAGATTGACTTCCTGAAGTCGGGCTATCATGCAGTGGCCGACTATCTTGCCAAATCATTTGGAATCCTTGACCTTTTTGTGGAGATGATGGAAGCCTATCAGGCAGGAGAAAAGGATGTGTTTAAAAAAGTCCTGGACCATCATCACCTGAACATTGACAAATCGGAACTGACAGATGTTTATCGGTATCATATTCCACAGATTCATTTGGATAGTAAGGTGAGATATGTCTTAGAGCAATTTCAAGGTAGATATCATCTGGCCATTATAACAGATGGTCGTCCAAGGACTAAAAGAAATATTATCAATGCCTTGAGATTATCTGAGTTTTTTGAGTGGTCGGATGTCTATATTTCAGAGGAAGTGGGACACTTGAAGACGGCTCCTTATTCTTTTGAGAAAATCATGGAAAGATATCCTGATTGCGAATATATTTATGTGGGTGATAATCCTGCCAAAGATTTTATAGTCCCCAATAAATTAGGATGGCTAACTGTCTGTCTGTTGGATAACGGCCAGAATATTCATCCACAGGACTTTACTCTTTCGGCTGAGTATTTGCCACAGCGAAAGATAAAGAATATAATAGAATTAATAGAACTTTGATAAAGTAATTTGCGTTTAATATCTTGCACTGCCTACACCAATGCATAAATGATTGGAAAATAGATGCTTAGCAGGTGTAGGATGTTTGATGCGGTGTAGACGGAGAATATGAAAGTGGGGAAAAACGATATTCCGGAGTGGTGGGCCGTTTGTCAGAATGGGAAGTGTGACTTCGCTAATGGATGCTTAAGGTATAAGGCGTTTGAAAGGATAGGAATGACGGTGGATAAGTGGACGTGTGTGATGCCGGGAGCAATGAGCAATGGTGAGTGCCGATGCTTTGTTAAGGATGAAAAGGTAAGGATCGCGCGCGGATTTGATAATATGTTCACACACGTGAAGAGGCGTGGTGACAGATCTGCCCTGCGAAATCAACTGACTGACTACTTGGGCAGCAAGGGAACCTACTACCGCTACAAACATGGAGAACGACTGCTGAGTCCTGAACAGCAACAGTGGATTTTGGATTTGTTTAGACGCTACGGCTATACGGAAAACGTGGATTTTGACAATTATATCTGCGATTATTATTATATAAGGTAATAGTATCGTTGTTCCCACGGCCTGGGACAAATAATAACAACGGCTTGTGAAATTTTCTATCGTTAATATCGACAAGAAAAAGGCACTTCATCTCCAAGTGAAGGCTTCTGAATGGTTTTTTGAACGCATTAAGACCGATACCAAGTCGGAGTTGATAGGCAATCTGCGTCGATACGTTGAGAAATACGGTGATAACGGCTACTATGAAAACCGCTGCCCTATTTCCTCTGTTTTTCCATTGGTGGAACTGGCGAAGACGGCGAATGGCAACCTTGATATTGTCAGGTATAACGGTTTGGTGTCGTTGCACGTTGCTGACTTGCTGAGAAAGGATGATCTGGAGGCGGTGAAGGAGGCGGCTAAAATCATGCCAATGACGTATGCTGCGCTGATGGGGGCCGATGGACGTAGCGTGGATATCCTTGTTGCAGTTACACCGAAAAGAGGGGAACTGCCTCAGCAGGAGGCTGGCATTAATCAGTTCTGCAAAAAAGCTTACGACGTGACGTTTGCTGCTTACAATGGTGTGCTGCCAAAACCTATTGAACGTCAGTTTGTTACGGCGCGCTATAGTTTTCGAATGACGTTTGACGAACAGCCATACGTGAATGCCGATGCCACAGCTCTCAAGATTGACAGCGAGAGTATGGCCTTGGATGCTGGAAAAGATACAGAGGTGGCTGAGCAGCGCGAGACGGATATGACGCTGTATGCTGACTATGAGATGATGTACAAACATGCGGCAGAAGAGGCCTTCGAGGAGACGCAGGGCGTGATTGAAAGTCAGTGGCTGGAGGCCTATGTGACTGAGCTTGCTCGTAGAATATGTCTTAAGGGTGTGCCTGAGGAAGAAACCTTCCTGCATCTGCGTAATCATTACGTCTATAGCCAAACCTACGACGAACTGGAATTCCGATCGATTGTGGAGGCTGTCTACGCTGAGAACAAACCTCAGCGTGTGACGGAGGGGATGACGGTTAGTCAGCAGACGAGACAGTTGATCAAGTTTCTGACAACTCGCTATGTGTTCCGTTACAACACGGTGTTGGGCTATACGGAATACAGACCAAATAATACTTGGGTGCAGGACTGGGCGGCGTGTGACGAGAACGTCATCAACGGTATCAGCATCGAAGCCCGTCTGGCAAATATTGACATTCGCGACAAGGATGTGCGTCGTTATGTGCAATCGAACATCATCAGACGTTGCGATCCTCTGCAGGATTATTTCTGGAAGATATATGATACATGGGATGGCAAGACCGACCATATCGGCATGTTGGCACGTACCATACCGTGTGATCTGCCACAATGGGAGACGTTGTTCCGTAAGTGGTTCCTCGCGATGGTTGCTCAATGGCTGGGGCGTATGCCCGACTATGGCAATGCTTTGGTACCGTTGCTCATCTCGCCACAGGGTGATGGTAAGTCGTCGTTCTGTCGTAACCTATTGCCAGAAGAGTTGCGGTGGGGATTTTTGGAGAGCTTGACGGTGGAGGATAAGAAGCAGACGCTGCAAGCGATGCATAACTTCCTGCTTATCAACCTTGATGAGTTCAACCAGATAAGCCTGCGTGCACAGGAGGGTTTCCTGAAAAATGTCATTCAGTTGCCACGTGTGAAGATCAAGCGTCCGTATGGGAAGCATGTTGAGGAATTCCCGCGTATGGCTTCGTTTATCGGTACGACGAACGAAGGCAGTATTCTGGCTGATCCCACAGGCAATCGTCGTTTCATTGGCGTGCAACTGACGGGACCTGTCAATACGGATTACAAACCCAATTATGCTGCGCTTTACAATCAGGCTTACACCATCGTCATGCAAAGGTGTGAACAGTATTGGCTGACGCCTGAGGAGGTGAAGGAACTGATAGCTCATAACCGCCAGTTTGAGGTGGTGCCTACGGCCATCCAATATTTTAACGAGTATTTTGAAGTGGTACAGGACGAGTCGCAGGGGCAATGGATGTCGCCAACGGCCATCTACGACCGGTTGCGCCAGGTGGTAGGTAGTGGATTAAAAGCTAATGGTGTGACTGTGTTCGGGCGTTATCTGAAATATGTACCTGGGTTAGAACAGCGTCGTTTAGGGCGTGGTCGCCAGTATCTGGTGCGTGAAAAGAAATGACGGTATAGATTACAGAATTGATAGAAATAATAAGCTGATGCAAATAGAATGGATTGTTGAGAGATGTAATGAAGTCTTGTTTGGATTTAATAAAGAACAAGACCCTGTTTCATCTTTAAATATTAAAGAACTGGATCAGAATCTGGCTGAGGCGACAAGACATGGTATGTTGCCCGTTGTGATGGAGAGTCTGTCAAATACCAAGATATCGGAACCAGAGAAAAGGAAGGTCATCCTGAAATGGTATGGCACTAGTGAGAAGTCGAAGAAGAACTACTGGAAGCGCGTAGATTTGATGGAACAATTGGCTCTGCAGTTTAAGAAAGCAGGGTTGGATGTGATGTTTTTGAAAGGCGCAACAACAGCGAGATTGTATCCCGAACCTCAATTGCGTGTGTTTGGTGACATCGACTTTTATATGTTTGGCGATGATAAAAAAAGTATTCAGGCATTGAAAGATCTCGGTATTGATACAAGAGAGTACTTTAATCATCATACACAAGCCAGTTTTAACGGTGTGCTGTTAGAGAATCATTATGACTTCTTGGACCGAGATAACCATCGTGGAAATCTGTTGTTGGATGACGAGTTGAAGCGCTTGGCTATGGAGGAAGGACATCGTTATCCTTTTAAGTTTGAAAATCCAGAAGTGGATAATGCTTATTCGATGTCTCCTACCATGAATGCTATCTTCTTGATGCGGCACATGGCGGCTCATTTCTTTTCAGAGACCGTTCCATTGAGGATGCTTTATGATTGGTCTTTGTTCCAAAAGCAGCATGGAAATGAGGTGGACTGGAATAAAGTGGCAGAACTGTATCAGAAGGCAGGTATGTCTAAATTCCCAGGTATGATTCAGGGGATCTTGAGTTCCAAGTTTGGCATGACGATTCCCGAATGTCCCATAGTACCTATTTATGGTAAAGAAACGGAGGGAATCTGGAAAAGTATTATTGAATCGCCTGCTGCCAATCCCTATAAGAAAAACAGTATCCGTTTCCTGATTTTCGAAGCACGGTTATTTATGGCCAACCACTGGAAGCATCGCCTTGTCTTCGAGGACGAATCTTATTGGTTCTTGTTCTTCAGCTATACATGGCAGTATCTAAAGAAAAAGGTTGCAGGATGATGTCGTATGGTGTTTTGAGTATTGAATATTGAATATAGAAGAAATTAATATGGAAAGAAAAAGAATATATTTGTGTCTGGCTCACATGAGCGAGGCTGGATTAGAACAGAAGTATATTAAGGAGGCTTTTGATACGAACTGGGTGGTGCCTCTTGGACCAAACGTCAATGGATTTGAGAAAGATCTTGAAGAGTTTGTCACATCGAACGATGACACACTGGGGACAGACCCCTCTGTGTCACCAGAAGGCAACACATTTGGGTCAGTCCCCAGTGTGTCATCAAAGCGCGTGGTGGCGTTGGCGAGTGGTACGTCAGCCGTGCATTTATCGCTGATAGCGTGTGGGGTGAAGCCTGGGGATGAGGTGATTGTGCAGAGCTTTACCTTCTGTGCGTCGAGTCATCCGATTACCTATCTTGGGGCAACACCGGTGTTCGTGGATTCTGAACGTGAGACGTGGAATATGGATCCGGAATTGTTGGAGGAGGCGATCAAGGATCGAATGGCAAAGACGGGTAAAAAGCCCAAGGCTATTGTGCCAGTGGCGCTTTATGGTATGCCGTATCAGATTGATAAGATCATGGAGATTGCTGATAAGTATGAGATTCCGGTGATTGAGGATGCGGCTGAGGGCTTTGGCTCGCGCTATAAAGGTCAGGTGTTAGGAACTTTCGGTAAGTATGGCGTGCTGAGCTTTAATGGTAATAAGATGATTACGACCTCTGGTGGCGGCGCGTTGATCACACCTGATGAGGATTCGTGGCGCGAGATTATGATGTATGCCACGCAGTATCGCGAGAGCTATCCGTACTATCAGCACGAGAAGATTGGCTATAATTATAGGATGTCGAATATCTGTGCGGGTATAGGCAGAGGGCAGATGACAATCGTCAATGATCATATTGTGCACCATAAACATGTGCAGGCGTTGTACGAGGAACAGCTGAAGGATGTGAAAGGAATCAAGGTTCATTCGCAACCTGATGGAAGATGGAAGATGGAAGATGGAAGAGAAATTCCTGTCTATGACAGTAACTATTGGCTGTGTACGATTTTGCTAGATCCGGATTTGAAGGTGAAGGGGCAGGAGAATGCTTATAAGACCATCGTGAAGGGGGCTGTCGGTGGAGCAGCAGGCGTGATTCATGCAGCGTCATCGGCTGTCACGGATTGTCAGCCGAACGACAATGTTGAGGCGATGCGCATGGCACTCGATCAGGCGGGCATCGAGGCGCGTCCAGTTTGGAAACCTATGCATAAGCAACCGGTATATCATGGTGCCCCCGCGTATGTTAATGGCGTATCGGAAGCAATCTTTAAAGTGGGTATGTGCTTGCCGGCTGGACCGTATGTTAGTGATGAGAATGTGAGGTATATTGTTGATACCATTAAGTCTAATATTGTAATTGATTAATGACTATTTTATGAAGAATCCATTGAAGAATCCGTTTAAGAAGCTGATGAACTGGTATTTCAGCAAGAGTGCACTGCCGTATTGGTGCATTCTGCTGTTAGATTTCCTCTTGTTGATGATAGGAGGTATATTGACCTATTGGATTTTTATCTATCGCAAGAGGGTGACATTCGACCAGTCGATGCTTTTGCAGACACTTTTTGTGTACGCCCTGCCGAGTATTATAGGGGCAAGGATGTTCCATACCTATGCAGGCATTGTCCGTTATTCATCGTTTGTTGATCTGGCGAGGGTGTTCTATGCCAGTCTGTTGTCATTGGTTATCGCCTATCCTTTGCACTACATGGTGCGTAGTGTTGAAGAGGGGTGGTTCTATAATCTCCATTTCCGTCATATTTGTCTGATGTACCTGATCGGTACGCTCCTGATGTGGTTGATGCGCGTCTTGGTAAAGACGCTCTTTGAAGTGACTACGACAGATATTCGGGCACAGAGGGTTTTGATCTATGGTTCGATAGATGGTTGTATAGGATTGGCGAAAAATATCCGTTCACAAACGCCTCGGCATTATGTGGTCAAAGGCTTTATCTCAGATGATGTTGATAATAAGCATAATCTGGTCATGGGTGAGAAAGTCTATAGCCCTGCCGATGATTTCCCGAAGATTATAGAAAAAAACGATATTGATGCCGTCCTGGTTTCTCCGCAGAATATCAATGATTTCCGAGAGCAGCAGGAACTTCAGGATAAGCTGATCAATGCTGGTGTGAAGATCCTTATGACGCAGAATGCCAAGGAGATGAGCGTGAAGGACGGTGAGCTGCAGGAGGAGATTCAGATGAAGGAGGTGAGTGTGGAAGACCTGCTGCCTCGTGATGAAATACAGGTTGACATGAAGTCGATGGGTGAACTGTTAAGTGGTAAGCGCGTGTTGGTTACCGGTGCTGCAGGTAGTATCGGCAGTGAGTTAGTCAGGCAGATTGCGGCCTATCAACCTGCTGCTATGATGCTGATTGATCAGGCAGAGACTCCAGAGCACGATATCCGGTTGATGATGGCCAGGGAGTTTCCTGATGTGCCGGCAGAAACCGTGGTGACAAGCATTTGTAAGAAGGAGAGAATGAAAAAGGTGTTCTCGGAATTCCGCCCTGACTATGTGTTCCATGCCGCTGCCTATAAGCATGTGCCTATGATGGAGGATAATCCATCGGAGGCTGTACAGAATAATATCTTTGGTACGAAGGTTATCGCAGATCTGGCTGATAAGTATGGTGTGAAGAAGTTTGTGATGGTGTCTACT
The DNA here is from genome assembly GCA_045113275.1 of Paludibacteraceae bacterium. Taxonomy (GTDB): domain Bacteria; phylum Bacteroidota; class Bacteroidia; order Bacteroidales; family Paludibacteraceae; genus UBA1181. The sequence goes on along the minus strand of JBGUIU010000295.1, from coordinate 4,200 downwards.
GACAAGGCGGTGAATCCCACAAATGTCATGGGTTGTTCAAAGCGTATCTGTGAGATTTATGTGCAGTCGTTGAGCAAAAAGAGTAAGACTCAGTTCGTGACCACCCGTTTTGGTAATGTCTTAGGTTCGAATGGGTCTGTGATTCCATTGTTCCAGGAGCAGATTAAGCATGGCGGACCCGTAACGGTGACCGACAAGCGCATTGTACGCTTTTTCATGCTGATTCCAGAGGCCTGTAAATTAGTGTTGGAGGCTGGTACCAAGGGACATGGTGGCGAGATCTTTGTTTTCGACATGGGCAAACCGGTAAGAATTGCGGATCTCGCAGAGAGAATGATCCGACTGTCGGGTGCCAAGAACGTGGAAATCAAGTACACCGGACTCCGTGAGGGTGAGAAACTCTATGAGGAGGTGCTGAACGACAAGGAAAATACCAAGCCCACCTTCCATAAGAAGATTCGTATTGCTGAAGTGCGTGAATATGACTTTGACAAGGTCTCAAAGGATGTGGATCAACTGATTGCCCTTTCGTTGGAATATGATGATATGGCCACCGTCAAGAAGATGAAGGAGATCGTGCCGGAGTATAAGAGCAACAACTCCAAGTACGAAGAACTTGATAAATAAAAGAATCCCCGCCACCGGCGGGGATTCTTTTATTTACAGAGATTCAGTAGGTATTTCCCGTAGTCGTTCTTCGCCATGGGCTTGGCGGTCTCGGCGAGCTGTTCCTTCGTGATCCAGCCCTGTTTGAAGGCAATCTCCTCTAAGCAAGCCACTTTCAGACCCTGACGTTTCTCGATGACCTCGATGAAGGTAGAGGCCTCAGAAAGGGAATCGTGGGTACCTGTGTCGAGCCAGGCAAAGCCGCGCTGGAGCGTCTGGACCTTGAGCTTCTGCTGGGCGAGGTATTCCTGGTTGACGGTAGTGATTTCCAGTTCACCACGGGCAGAGGGTTTGATGTGCTTGGCAATCTCTACAACGCTGTTGGGGTAGAAATAGAGACCCACTACAGCATAGTTGGATTTGGGATGCGCGGGTTTTTCCTCGATGCTGAGGCAGTTACCCTCGCTGTCAAACTCAGCTACGCCATAGCGCTCGGGGTCGTTGACATAGTAGCCAAAGACTGTGGCAAGACCGTCTTTCTCGGCATTCTGCACGCTCTGTTTGAGCAGCCCGCTGAAGCCTGAGCCATAGAAGATGTTGTCACCCAGTACCAGACAGGCGCAATCGTCGCCAATAAACTCCTCACCGATGATGAAGGCCTGTGCCAGTCCGTCGGGAGAAGGCTGTTCGGCATATTCGAAGCGCACACCCAGATCGGAGCCATCGCCCAGGAGGCGTTTGAAGCCTGGGAGATCGTAGGGGGTTGAGATGATGAGGATCTCACGGATCCCAGCCAGCATCAGGGCTGAGATGGGGTAGTAGATCATGGGTTTGTCGAAAATCGGAATCAACTGTTTGCTGATGCCCTTGGTAATGGGGTAGAGGCGTGTGCCGCTGCCTCCAGCTAAAACTATTCCTTTCATAACTGCATTATTAATTTTGGTGCAAAGATAATATTTTTCGGAAAGAAATGTGAATAATATGAATAATTTTATCCAAAAAACAGATAAAAAGTATATTTCTGGACCAATTATTCACATTATTCATATTTCTTTCATAAATAAATCGTAACTTTGCAGGCGAATTCACAAATAAAACGAATATATGGGATTTTGGAATAAAATTTTTGGAAAGAAAGAGGAGGAAACGCGTATTGGTGGCATGGAGGACTTCATGACGCTGATCCGTGTGTATTTTCAGGCCTCGATGGCTGCCGACCTGGGTATCACCAGTCTCGCTGCCCTGCCTGACCTCAGGGTCTTCAAGTCGACCCTGAAGGTGGCTACTGTCAATAATAAATTAGGTGTAGGCGAACGCAGTCGTTGTAAGAACATGCTGAAGCAGATGTACGGTATGGACGATGAGTTCTTCAAGGAAATCGATGGCAGCTTGCGCAAGCGTTGTAAGAAAGTACAGGATGCACAGACGTATCTGTTCCAGTTCCAGGGCTTTACGCAGGAACTGATGATGCTGACGGGTAATCTGATGAAGTTTAAGCTTCGTTTGCCGGGCTTCATGAAGAAGATGCTCTACACGATGACTGAGAAGACTGTGAACGACATCTTTAATAAGAATGACTATACGGATGCGGGGGTGATGAAATCGGTGGTGGCCGTGCGTCAATATGCGCAAAGACTCGGTTTCTCACAGCAGTGGATCACGAACTTCGTCTATAAGGTCGTTATGCTCGCCAAGAAGGAACCCAAACCGAAGGAATGATTTTTTGGAAACGAATTAGAATAATGAGAATAATTTAAGCCACGAATTAGAACGAATAATGATAATAAATAGGAAATAATATTATTCAAATTCGTGAACAGAATTATTATAATTATTCTAATTCGTTTCCAAAATAAAGTCTAAAAAATAAAAAAATGTTAATTATTTAACTGGATGTGATTCTTTAACAGGAATTTTACATAACTTTGTGCATCAAATCGTTATGTCATGGATTCGAACGAGAAAGTGATCACCCAATTCGAGACCCGTGTGCGGCAATTGATTCTTCGGTATCAGGACCTGAAGAAAGAGAATCAGGAGTTGTATGCAATGGTGGAGAAGGCTGAGCAGGAGGTGAAAGACCTGCAGGCGAAACTGACTCAAAAGGACAATGACTATAATGCCCTGAAAATTGCCAAGATGATGACCATCACCGACGGAGACCTGGAGACAGCAAAGGCCAGGGTTCAGAAGTTGATCAGGGAAGTGAACAAGTGCATCACCCTCATCAGTGATGAGAAATTGACAATCGACAAAGGATAAACTAATCGATTGAAGAAGTGGACAAAGAGAAACTACATATAAGGCTGCACGTCTATGACGAGGAGGTAGAAGTGACGATAGACCGCAATGAAGAGGTCTATTATCGCGCTGCCGCCAAGCTCATTACCGACCGCTACAACAGATATGCGCAGGTCTTCAAGGGAAAGAAGGGGGATCATACAATCTCGCTGATGACCTTGGTGGACATCGCATTGATGTATGAGCGTGTAAAGGGCAGTAACGACACAGCCCCCTACGATGCGATTCTCAATAAGTTGACTTCGGAAATCGAAGATGCACTCGAGGAGAAATGAGAATCGTATTACTTTAACATAGATTTTATATGGATTTATTTTTTGTGCTTTTGATTGCCGCAGGCGCCCTCGTATTGGGAGGTGTCGGCGGATATCTCGTCTTCCGCTATGTCATTAAGGGGAAGTACAAGGAGATGATAGACACAGCCAACAAAGAGGCTGAGGTCATCAAGGAAAAGAAACTGCTGGAAGTGAAGGAGAAGTTCCTGAACAAGAAGGCTGAGTTGGAAAAGGAAGTGCAGCAGCGCAACCAGCACATCCAACAGAGTGAGAACAAACTGAAGCAGCGCGAGCTCTCGTTGAACCAGCGTCAGGAAGAACTCGGACGTCGGAAGAATGAGCTCGACAATCTGCAGCAGCGTGTGGACAATGAGAAGAAACTACTGAGCGTGAAGGCCGAGGAGTTGGAGAAGATGCAGTTGAAGGAGCGTGAGAAGCTCGAAGAACTGTCAGGACTGAGTGCCGAGGAGGCCAAGACACGTCTCGTCGAGGCCATGAAGGACGAGGCGAAGACGGCTGCAGCCTCTTACATCAATGAGATTATGGACGAGGCGAAGCTCAATGCCAACGCCCAGGCCAAGAAGATTGTCATCCAGACCATCCAGCGCGTGGCTACTGAGACGGCTGTGGAGAACTCTGTCTCAGTCTTCCATATCGACAATGACGAGGTCAAGGGCCGTATCATCGGTCGTGAAGGAAGAAATATCCGTGCCCTCGAGGCAGCTGCTGGTGTGGAGATTGTGGTCGATGACACGCCTGAAGCTATTGTGATTTCGGGCTTCGATCCGGTACGTCGTGAGACCTGTCGTCTGGCCCTCCATCAGTTGGTCAGCGATGGTCGTATCCATCCTGCCCGTATTGAGGAGGTGGTTGCCAAGGTCAAGAAACAACTCGACAACGAGATCATCGAAACGGGTAAGCGCACAGCCATCGACCTGGGAATTCATGGTCTGCACCCCGAACTCATTCGTATTATCGGTAAGATGAAATACCGTTCTTCTTATGGTCAGAACCTTCT
>JBGUIU010000294.1:0-2084 GCA_045113275.1 Paludibacteraceae bacterium | reverse complement strand
ATGAATGTTATCATTTGGAATATATGTCGTTGCCTAAAGATTTCTATTCTATAGCATACAATGATATGGATATTATGCAAAGATTTTGGAAAATCAACCATAACAATCTAACGCTTTGGAAATATCCCCATTGGGTGTTAGAAAACGGTGCCATAGAACATGAAGAATTTGGTGATAATCTAATAATGGATTTGGATGTTTACTACATAACAGGGGAACAGGACATTAACATCTATATGTATCTAAACAAGGATGTTCCAACGTCTGAAACAGATATCATTTCTGATTCATTGCACATTCAAGTTATGGGAGATGGTGGTAGTAGAGGGGGAAATATGGGTTGGATTGTTGGCCAATTAAATGACTCCACGGAATTGATCCAATTAGAACATACATTTTCGGACAGACATTTGGGCGTTTGGTGGAATGGTTGTGACCTGGAATTTGTTGCGGTAAGCCCACATAAAATTCAAATTATCACAAAACTTGGATATTTCTCGGAATATTGCGAGGAGGAAGATGAAGATACGGAAAAGGAGTATTGCTTTAAGGAAGAGTTTTCCTGTTCGATTAGTAATCGGAAAACCAATGGGTTTTATGAAATTGACATGGAAACGGTTGAAAAGATGTATGATGATGATGACGGCAAAGAACACGTGACGTCAAGTACCTCGTGGGTACTCTATTATGATGGAGAAGAGTTTGTGAGACGGGTTAAAAACGGAGAATAAGGGTGTTCCTATTTTTATATAACGCATGAAAAACAACGAGTTGATAGTAAAAAACGGACTGATATATAGAGTGACAGGGGAAAAAACATGTGAAATCTATGGTTATGAAAAAAGTAAATCACCAGTTTTCTTGGAAATATCAGGGTCTTCAGTGAGGTTAAAAGATGAAACCTACAAAATAAGCTCTATAAGGGAAGGGGCTTTTGAAGGATGTACAACGCTAAAAAAACTTCACTTGCTTTCATGTGAGATAGGTGATAGAGCTTTCCGAAATTGTGTAAATCTGGAGGTGGCTGGTTTATATTTTATAAAAAAGATTGGACGTTATGCTTTTCAAGGATGTGAAAGGCTGAAAGATGTGACTCTCCCTATTGAATTAGAAGTGGTGGGCGATGGCGCATTTTCCTATTGCAAAAGCTTAGAATTCATTTTATTAAAAAGTTACGTGCATAAGATTGGATACCGTGTGTTTGAATGCTGTGATAATTTAACTACGGTAATAATGAATAGTTATGTCCGAAATCTGGAGGAAGGGGTGTTCTACCGTTGCAAAAAACTAAAAGTGGTACACCTCCCTTATAATTTGATGACGATAGGGGAACACGCATTCGGATGTTGTGTGTCGCTGACGAATATGATACTTCCGCTTTCGTGTCGAAGCATTGCAGAGTCGGCCTTTGAGGGAAGTCCTTGCGTATGTGAACGATTCTCTCCTGTGAAAGAATGTCAGGCAATGGCATGTGATGATGACGAGATAGAGAATGCCTCTCATATGTTTATTTCCAATTATCCGGAGACCAGTCATGCCAATCCATTTACGTATAAGTCGGATGATGCCAGCTATTTCATCTATTTGTCGAATCGAACAATATCCTTTTCAATGTTGACTCCAGAGAAAACGAAGATAGATATTCTATCGATGCCTGATGAGTTACAGATGGGCTATACGGATTTGTCCATCTGCAAGCGTCTTTTTTTATTGAATAATGGCATACACATGTTCGACAGTCAGGGAAGGGTAGGGAAACTATTTTTGTTTTTTCTCTGTCAGAATGGTGATTATATTGTGAGGAAATTTGGATTGTGCAAAGGTGTCAATGATGCTTTATGGCAAGTGTCGGGATTAAGGTTGCAGGGCTATCATGTATATGCATGTATTGGTGCAGAATCAGTAGAGTCGATGCCTTGGCATTAGAAATAGGGAGTCTTGATTAATTTTCATATATTTGTGAAAGATCATGTAAAATTTGGTGTATGGGAAAACAAGTAGTAGCGATAACAGGAGCCGCTGGAAATTTAGGAAGTATTTTAGCGGAGGGCTTTCTCTCCGACGAGGTTGAGTTACATCTTCTT
>JBGUIU010000293.1:0-5669 GCA_045113275.1 Paludibacteraceae bacterium | reverse complement strand
TATTTCACAGAAAATGATTCGATAGAAGAGTCTGTTTTTTATGGTGAAGCATTGGATCCATTGGAAGATCAAGAGCAAGTTGGCTATGTGTTTAAGGGTTGGGATATAGAACAACCATCTACAATGCCTGCTAATGATTTGATCATAAAGGCAGTATGGGAACCTGAGACGTACAAGATTGATTTATTAGTGGATGGAAATGTTTATTTCTCACAATTGTTCCGTTTCCAAGACAGTGTAAAGTTTGTTGGCTATGAGGATCCAAATAAACCAGGATACAGTTTTGAAGGTTGGAATGGATCGTTCCCTGAGGTCATGCCAGCATCAAATCTATCGTATGAAGCAGAATGGTCAGTGAAGAAATATTCGTTAATCGTAGTGAACGATATTGAGAATCGGTCATTGGATGACACATTTTATGTATTCTGTGATGCGAAGATTCCAGTAATACCTGAGCCTGAGAAAACAGGGTATTTATTTATGGGATGGCAGGATGAGTTGCCAGAGACGATGCCTGCTAAGAATGTGATATTAATAGCTCAGTGGTCTGCTTTGGAATATAACCTTATCTTTATGAATGATGAGGAAGTCTTCCTTGAGAAAACGTATAAATACAAGGAGACAATCGATTATAAGACGTTGGCAAAACCTGTAAAGGATGGCTTTGTATTTATAAAATGGGACAACGCTCCAGCAACAATGCCAGATCGTGATGTGACGTTAAATGCAGTATGGTCGGCTAATGCTTATCGAATTGTTGTGGTGAATGATGCAGATGATTCAGCTTTAAATGATACATTGTATTATGAGTACGGATCCGAGATTGAGCCATTAGAGATTCCTAAAAAAGCAGGATATTCTTTCTCGGAGTGGAATGTCGCTTTGCCAGAAACAATGCCAGCAGAGGATCTTCAAGTGATTGCACGTTGGAGTATCAATACCTACACGTTGACAACGTTGGTTAATTGTAAACCTACATCCTATACCTATACATATGGTAATCCTGTCTTGGTAAATGATCCACAAGAAGAGGGATATGCATTTAATGGTTGGTCAACAGATGTGCCAACAACTATGCCAGACCAGAATGTCTTATTGGTATCAGATATGAGATTGTTGCAATATGATTTCATCACCATTGCGGATGCAGATACAACAATTATAAAATATAATTTCCAGGATTCAATTGTTTTGCCAGTTGAACCGAAAAAAGAAGGATATACATTCGTGTCTTGGTCGGAAACAATTCCAGAGGTCATGCCATCGCATGATGTGAAAGTTGAGGCTTTATGGGAAAGAAACCGTTACAAAATTTCCTATGTTGTAGAAGATGATACGTTGGAATATGAATACTTATACGAAGAAACTATTCGAACAATAGAGGATCCAGAGAAAGAAGGCTACACGTTTATGGGATGGAATGCAGAAGTGCCAGAACAGATGCCAGCGAAAGATTTACTCTTTGAAGCAGAATGGAAACCTAATACCTATAGTTTTGTTGTTATTTCAAATGAAGATACAATTGTAAGTAAATACATGTATGAGAAGGCTATTCAGGCTCCTGAAGAACCATCTATGGTAGGTTATACATTTGTTGGATGGAATAAAACCATACCAGAATCAATGCCAGCACATAATGATACTATTGTCGCTTTATGGCAGATCAATGCGTATGAGATGACATGGATCATTGATGAGGATACAATAGTGGAGAAGTATAACTATCAAGATACGATTCGTGTTGTTTCTGAACCGCAAAAAAGAGGTGCTACTTTCTTGGGATGGACAGAAGATATACCTTCGGTGATGCCTGCGAGAGATCTCTTAACAGAGGCGGAATTTGAGTGGAATAGTTATGAGTTTAGAGTTGTTGTGGACGGAAAGATGACAACGTCTAAATATTATTATCAGCAAGAGATAGAAGAAGTGAAAGCCCCAGAGAAAGAAGGCTATACGTTTGTTCAGTGGGAACCTTCCGTTCCTACCTATATGCCAGATAGTACTTTGACGGTTGAAGCACAGTGGGAGATCAATACATACGAACTCGCCATGATTATGGATAATGATACCGTTCGTAAGTATTACAAGTATTTGGAGAAATTGGATTCGTTTGACATCCCTATGAAGAAGGGTTATTCTTTTGTTGAGTGGATACCTGCACTTCCAGAGGAAATGCCTGCTTCAGATATGATGGTTAAAGCATCATGGAAGATAAATTATTATAATTTCATTAAGGTTGTTGATAAAGAGATCTCTAAGACGGTTTATGAGTATGGCGACACGATTTCTAAATTAGAACAACCAGAAAAGAAAGGTTATACCTTTGTTGGTTGGAGTGATACAATCCCTGTTGTTATGCCAGATACGGATGTTACGGTTGAAGCTGTATGGGAGAAGAATCATTATGATTTAGCGATTGTGGTCGATGCAGATACAACCATTACATCTTATGAGTATGAGGAAAGAATACAACCAATTAAATCCCCTAAGAAAGATGGATTCACTTTCGTGGGATGGAATGATGAAATTCCTGTATTCATGCCAGCAAATGATGTCACCATCACTGCACTTTGGAATCGAAATGATTATACATTATCGTTAATTGTGGAAAATGATACAGTTGAACATCTCTATTCATATGGTGACTCAATAAAGGTAGAGGATCCAATCCGTATAGGATATGAATTCCAAAAATGGTTACCTGCATTACCAACCACTATGCCGATGTATGATCTTTCGGTAGAGGCTATTTGGACACCAAAGAGCTATACATTAAGTTATGTTGTGGATCAAGATACAACCAAAGCGTCTTATTATTATGATCAGACAATATTGCCACCATCCGAACCGTCTAAAGAAGGATATACATTTGTCGGATGGAGCGATTCTATTCCTGCTAATATGCCGGCTAGAAATCTGCAAGTGGAGGCACTCTTCAAAGTCAATAGCTATACGTTAAGTGTTACGATAGACGATTCGGTTGCTACGCTAACGTATGATTTTGGTGAAGCGGTAGATTCATTGGAGGCACCATCAAAAGAGGGATATACATTTGTGGGTTGGAGTGTAGAAATACCTGACACCATGCCAGCTCATGATGTTAATACAAAAGCATTGTGGGATAAAGATGTATTCAATCTGAATGTTGTGATTTTGACAGATACAATCACATATCCTTACGAATATGGTGCAAAAGTAAATCCATTGTTAACGCCGGGTGTGGTAGGGTATTCATTCAATGGTTGGAGTGATACGATCCCAACTCATATGCCAGCTCATGACGTATGGATTGAGGCTTATTTCCGTTCAAATATGTATGATTTGATTTTGGAATACATGGATACTACCGTTATTATCAGTTATGATTATGGTGCAGAAATACAGACTCCTGTGGTTCCAAATGTAATCGGTTATACATTTGAAGGCTGGTTGCCAGAATTGCCAGAGACAATGCCAGATTCCAATATGATTGTAACAGCACAGTGGTCGGTAAATAGATATAATTTCACAGTTGTTATGTATGATGACACATTGAATGCAGAGTATGCGTATGGTAGTGAGATTGATGTTCCTACGGTGTCAGATCGAAAAGGCTACACATTTGATGGATGGAGTGATTCAATTCCAGAAACCATGCCTGCACATGGTGTTACTGTCTTTGCACGTTATTCAAAGAACGAATACAGTTTGGTTATTAATATAGCAGAACATTCAGATACAGTAATGTATGCGTATGGAGATACAATAGAAAAACCTTCAAAACCAACGAGAGAAGGATATACCTTTACTGGTTGGAGCACCGAAATCCCAACCGTTATGCCAGATTCGAATTTGACGGTTGATGCATTGTGGAAATCTAAGACATTCTCAGTAACTTATGAAATAGATGGAGTAACTAAGGTACAGAAGTACAAATATGGAGAAGAGATTGCTCCTATCGAAGTGGAAGAAAGGAAAGGTTATACATTTGTTGGATGGTCACCTGAATTGCCGACAACGATGCCTGCAGAGAATTTAAAACTGACACCAGTGTGGGAGTTGAATGAGTATGAGTTTACTTACATAACACATAAGAAAGAAGTAACAGAAAGTTATTCATACGGAGACTCAATTGTTAAACCAAAAGATCCAACACGAAAGGGACATACATTTGTCGGATGGAGTGATTCAATTCCTGATGTTATGCCAGACTCTTCTATTGTCGTCAGTGCAGTATGGAAGGTGAAGTTGTATAATGTTCAGATCATATCAGATGGTGTTGTGATTTTATCTAAGCAAGTTCCTTACGGAGAGTCATTGGATTTGCCAGAGAAATTAGAAAAGAGTGGTTGGTTGTTTATGGGATATGATGAGGAGATACCAGAAACGATGCCAGCTAAGAATTTAACAATCGAAGCTAACTTTAGATGCCTAAATAAATTCGATGCATATGTGTCAGGTGGAATATTGTATGTCTCTGGTCTCTCAAAGAATGATGAATATACAGTGACCGATGTATTAGGTCAAGTGATATATCACGGAAATGCGCCAGAGCTTTATTTGATGAAACATGGTATATATATTGTTAGAGGACGTAATCGAATTATTAAGGTGATTGTTCAGTAATAAGATGAAAAACAGAAAATAAAGGAGAGTAGTATAAATCCACTGAAAAAATAGTAGGGAATTGAGGATTTATAGACTTTTCGGTGCTTTTTGATTTCTTTTTATGTATCTTGCTGTTTATCAGTTTGATATCGTAGAGACGAAATGCACATCGTCTCTACAGAAGGAAATCGAAATAAATTCGAAAATTCCATGAAATACGTTTATTGGATCCACTAAAGGGAAAAAACTCTGAATTGATATACTGAGCAATATCAAATTTAATGATATAAGTGTTAATTAATTTTAGTAAAAATATGTGTATTTTATGTTTTTTTAAGTTACATTTGTGGCGACCTTATGTAGTTTAAACTAAAAAATTGAAAATTTTAAATTAATATTAATTATAATCTATTAAAAATGAGAAGATTATTGTTGTCTTTAACGTTACTCTTCGCTACCATAGGACTTATGGCTCAGAGAACAATCAGTGGTACTGTCTCTGATGACTTGGGTCCTGTGCCAGGAGCTAACGTTGTAATTCGTGGTACAACGACAGGTGTTGCTACGGATCTTGATGGAAAATTTACAATTTCTATCAGCAATGGTGAGGTGTTGCAAATCTCAGCAATGGGATATGCGACTCAAACAATTACAGTTGGCCCTAAAACGCCTTCCACTTTAAATATTTCGTTGAAGGAAGAATCAACGGAGTTGGATGACGTTGTTGTTGAGGTGGGTTATGGTAAGATGCGTAAGAGTGACTTGACAGGATCTCTTTCATCTGTTGGCGAAGAAGCCATGAAACAAATGAGCACAGTGTCTGTGGATCAAGCTCTACAAGGACGTGTTTCAGGAGTTCAGGTTTCTGCATCTTCAGGTCAGCCAGGTGCTGAGTCATCTGTTCGTATCCGTGGTACGTCAACGTTGACAGGTAACTCTCAACCTCTTTATGTAGTAGATGGTATGCCAATCGGAGGTGGAAAGCAAAGTGCAGGATCTAACCCATTGGCATCAATTAACCCTGCTGATATCGTATCAATGGAGGTTTTGAAGGATGCATCTGCAACAGCTATCTATGGTTC
>JBGUIU010000292.1:0-16460 GCA_045113275.1 Paludibacteraceae bacterium | reverse complement strand
GAAGACTCCCTGCATATCGCCATAGATCCTGTAGAAAGCACAGTCTGCGCCGGTACAGATGTGAGTCTGAAAGCAACCGCCAACGAAACAGCTGGTTCCTTCAAGTGGGAGAAGACTGTAAATGGACAAACCACGCTGTTAGCTAATGAGATCACCACTCATGATGCGCCTACACAATCGTGTGAATACACATTGACGGCCAGTGGAAAGCACTGCCCTAGTGTGAGTCAAAGCGTTTCTGTCACCGTAGATGCTGAAACGATGCTGAGTCTGAACGCCTCTGCCAATGCTGTCTGTGTGAACGGGGAAGTGACCCTCACGGCAGATTACGGTACGGCAACAGCCATCGTCTGGGAACAGAAAACAGAAAGTGAAGCTGACTTCTCTTCTTTCGCAACGGATCTTACTTCTCAGAAGAGTGTTTATCCTTCTGAAAAAACAAGCTATCGTATCCGATCTACACAAGGGGGCGTATGTCCAGAGAGTTTCTCTGATATCATCACAATAGATACCGAAGACTCTCTACGCATGCATCTTCAACCTATAGCAGAACAAGTGAAAAAAGGAGAGAGCGTCAGCCTAAAAGCAACCATCACCACAGGAACTCCAACATCATTTACGTGGGAGAAGGAATCCAACACCAACAAGAGCGTATTAAGTACTAATTATGAAACAACCGACACGCCAAGCGAGAGTTGCACATACATTGCCACTGCTCAAGCAGAACATTGTCCGGACGTGACCATCAGCCAAACCATTCTTCTTAAACCACAAATTATCCTTAGCTTAACATCAGTGGTAGATACGATATGCGAAGGAGAAGAGGTGATCCTTACTGCCAATTATGGAGAAGCAGAAAGTATCGTGTGGGAGATGCAAGAAGAGGGAGCATTCAATTATACAGATTTCGCCACCGACCTCACCATACAAAAGAGTGTAAATCCAATTGTGACAACACAGTATAGAATACGTACTACAGGAAATGATGCTGTCTATTCCAATGTTGTTACCATTCATGTGGAGAAGCCTGTTGAAATTGAACTTACAGGCGATGAATCCGTATGCAAAGGAAGTGACTATACCATCAACTTCCATGTAACAAATGGACAGGATCTATCCTCCCTAATCTTGTACGAGACAGTAAACAGCAAAACCATCAAACAAGAAAATATCGAACTATTCAATCTGAATGACTACAATGGGTCATACCACTATACCCTTACGGAAGAAACATCATTCAATCTGAAAGCAATTCCTAACCATTGTTATGAAGTAGAAACGACCCACATAGTAAAAATTGACACCGTTCCTACCCTCTACGAATTAACCGCTTCGGTTGATTCAATCTGTAGAGGAGAATACGTAGACATCTCTACTGATTTCCCATTCTCAGAAAACAACCTATTACTAACGGCATTAACCACCCAAACAAATCAACAAGAGGAGCGTTATATGATCTCTACACAGGAGAGACTCAACCCCAATGAGACCACGTATTACACCCTCACTCCACGTACGGAAAAAGGATGTTTAGGAGAAACGAAGGCGATCACCATCTATGTGTCTGAACCAATAGAAATCACCACAAAAGACACAACAGTCTGCACAGGCGAGAAAGCCCTTTTACGGGTGAACAATGAATCGTCAAAGGAGCAATATATATGGTCCACATCACCTGAATTTATCGATACCATTGCCGTAGGTAATAATCAGATGGTGCTTCCGAAAGAAACCACAACCTACTATGTGAAAGCAATAAACGGCAAGTGTGAAAAGGAACTGGAACAAACTGTTTACATGGCACCACGTCCTTCTGTCATCATCCATCAAGATGATGCACGAACCATCCTTCTAGAAGGTGTAGGTGGCGCAGGAGATTACTGGTATGACTATGGATCAGGCTTTGAGCAAACAAACGAGATAGCCCATGCAGTACCTAACAAAACATACACTATCAGAATCAAGGATGAAGCAGGCTGTATCAACGATACGACTTTCACAGTACAACCATACGACCTAATCATCCCTGAGTATTTCACACCACAGAGTGACGGATGTAATGACACATGGAAAATCATCAATCTAACCAAATATTCACATGTGAACGTAACCATCTTCGACCGATATGGGAAGAAACTCTTCGAAGCCAAGACCTCAGATCAAGAGTGGGATGGTACCTACAACGGATACGCCCTACCATCAGAAGATTATTGGTACGTTGTCAAGATTTACGATATAGGAGCAATCTATAGCGGACACTTTACATTAATACGATAAGAAGGAAAATAGAAATCTATACAATGACGTATAGACAGAGCCGTATTCAACTGTCTCTTTCTATCCAAAATACTCCGTTCGGCTGGCATCCAAACGAAGGAAGATAAACAATAGAATAGTGAAGCCCCATAAAGAAGAACCTCCATAGCTAAAGAATGGCAAAGGAATACCAATCACAGGTGTCAATCCAGTAACCATACCAATATTAACCATCACATGGAATAACAGGATTGAAGCCACACAATAACCATATATTCGGCTAAACAAGGATCGTTGTCTCTCTGCCAGATATACCAATCGCAACATTAACGTTAAGAACAAGGCAAGAACAAAGAATGATCCTATAAAACCGTGTTCCTCTCCTACTGTACAGAAGATGAAATCTGTATCTTGTTCAGGTACATATTTCAATTTCGTCTGAGTACCATTCAAGAAACCTTTTCCTGAGAAACCACCAGAACCAATAGCGATCTCCGACTGATTCACATTATAGCCAGCCTTTTGCGGGTCATTCTCCATACCCAATGTTACCCTGATACGCGTTTGCTGATGTGGCTTTAATTTATCAAATGCCATATCAGACATGTTAGAAAATAGGACAGCCCCTATAGAAAACAATCCCACAAAGATGTAACTCCACTTCCTGTTTTGTATGGCAATAACCAATAGGAACAGAAAAGAAGAAAGCATCACAAAGTATCCTACATAAGTAAACTTAAAATCAAGATGGAACAATTTATGAACCAAATAAGCGATTAAGAAGATTAGAATATTTCCTAAGCATAGGAACATAGAATTTCTACGATCTTTTTGATAGACAAGCAACAGGATCCCTTGCGTCACAAGAGAGATTAACATGACAAGGAATAAACCATACGATTCATCCGGTATGCTCGCTAAGATAGGAACCTCACCAAAACGTATCGAGATGATAAAAACAACCGCTGCGAAGAAGCCCAGGAACAACACTAATCCTGGCATTCCCTGTCTATATAATACAAGAAAGAGCGAAGCATAAACCAGCGCCGATCCTGTTTCATTCTGGAGAATAATCATTCCCATTGGGATCAATATCAACATGACCACCTTGAACATGTCAGAGAATCTACCGATCTTAAACCCATATGAGCTCATGAACTTAGCCAGCGCCAAACACGTAGCTGTTTTGGCAAATTCAGCAGGTTGCAGACTGACAGGCCCCAAGACCAGCCACGAACGAGAACCTTTAATCTCCGGCGCGACAAATATGGTCAGCAATAGCAACAGCAACATAGCCACATATATAACGTATGCAAACATATTATATACACGGCTATCCAAGAGTGACAACATCACGGCAATAACAAACGAACAGCCGATCCACACCAATTGTTTTCCATATCGATAAGAGAAGTCCCAAAATGAGGCATCTTCAAAATTATACACAGCCCCATAGATACAGAACCAACCAGCCGTCACCAATAATATATAAAGCACGACGGTAAACCAATCAATATTTTTGACAATACTAATCTGTCTTGCTGCCATTTAACTTCGGTAATAAATTAGCGTTCAACATTCTTTCTTCCATCCATTTACGTCGTTTAGGTATATACCCTTTCAGATATTTTTCCATCATCAACGTAGCAATAGGAGCAGCCCATGTAGCACCGAAACCACTATTTTCGACCACCACACAAATTGCGATCTTAGGATCATCCTTCGGAGCAAAAGCCATAAATATAGAATGGTCTTCCCCATGAGGGTTTTGAGCCGTACCTGTCTTACCACACACCACAATGCTATCTATACGTGAAGCATAACCCGTACCAGATCGCATCACAAGTTCCATACCATCCACAACAGGTGTGAAGTATTGACTCTCGATGGTGGTGACTCTCTTGTTTGTATAGGTACTATCCAATTGGAACCCATCTATGTGTTTTACCAAATGAGGAACATAGTAATAACCACGGTTGGCAATAATAGAAGCCAAATTTGCAAGTTGCAAAGGAGTAGCCTGAATCTCTCCCTGTCCGATAGAGTTAGACACAATCATTAGAGATTTCCATCTGCCTTCCCCATACCATTTATCGTAATATTTAGCATTAGGGATAAAGCCACGTTTTTCATTCGGCACATCAGCACCCAGTTTATATCCAAAACCTAAAGAGACCACATGTTGTTTCCATGTCTCAAATGCATTCGATATATTTTTATATTTCGGATGATCCATCATAGCACGAAATCCGGCACAATAATATGCGTTACACGAATGTTGGACGGATTGTATTAGATTCAGCGGTGAAGAGTGCGCATGGCATCCCACCGTAAAACTACCCACATGGTAACCGCTTTGACAAGGGTAAGCCGTAGAAGGAGTGATGATTTTTTCCTCCTGCAGGATTAACGCATTAGCCGTTTTAAATGTTGATCCAGGAGGATAACAAGCCATCATCGGACGGTCGAACAAAGGCAAGAGCGGATCATTCTTCAGCTGCATGTAATTCTCCGAACGTTTACGTCCCACAAGAAGTGACGGGTCGTATGTCGGACTCGAAACCAAAGCCAAGATTTCTCCTGTAGAAGGATCAATCGCAGCGATGCTTCCCACCTTGTTATTCATCAACTGTTCACCATAGACCTGCAAATCAATATCAATAGAAAGCGTCAGATCCTTTCCTGGCTTAGACTCCACATCCAAGTCACCATTCTCATACCGACCTTTCACTCGACCATGAGCATCACGTAAAAAGATACGAACTCCTTTTTCTCCACGTAGATACTTTTCATATGTTTGTTCGATTCCATTCTGTCCGGCATAATCACCTGGCACATAAAAATGGTCGATTGTGTCCGCCTTTAATGTCTCCTTACCCACTTCACCGATGCTACCTAAGAGCAATGCTGCGTTATGGTAATTGTAATCTCTCAACGTTCTATTCTGCAAAGAGACCCCTTGGAATCTGAATAGCTGCTCTTGTAAGACACCATAATCTTCAGAAGAGAGCTGAGTCATAAACGGCTGAGGCGTATAAGGATTATACCCTCTACGTCTCTTCATCTCCTTTGTTCTTTGAAGAAAATCTATATGTGAGATGTTCAATAACTTACAAAACGTAAGTGTGTCAAAATTCTTCATCTCACGAGTGACCATCATAATATCATAGGCAGGTTTATTGAAAACCAAGATCTTTCCATTTCGATCCTTGATCACACCACGAGCAGGGAATTCAATCTCTTTCAAGAACGCATTACTATCAGCCTTATCCGTATAAGAATCATCCAAGATTTGAAGGTTAAACAATCGAATTATGTAGATTACTACAACAACGACCATCAACCCCCCAATTACAAATCTTCTATTTCCAAATTGATCATTTAACATACAATCAGAATTTGCAAATTATTCTCTATACGTTGTCTTGCCAGACAATTTTTCCACCAGAAAAATAAGTAAGATAGTAAATATAGAACATAAGAAAGAATACAAAATAGTATGACCTATATTTGCTACAGTAAAAGCTTCTATTAAAAAGAATATAAAATGATGAATAAAGACCAGATAAGCTACATACTGAAGAAACATCTTCATTCCGTAGGACGACATAGATGGCACAATTGATTCATACATTTCCCTCGGTCCAAAGACTTTTTGAAAATAGGGTTTTAAATAAGCCAAGGCTGTTGTTGCGAAAGCATGACAACCCAGTGTCCCACAAAAAACATCAATCACCAATCCGAGTAAAAAACCTAAAAGGAGCGTTAGATCTTTATTAAGAGAGGATGGAAGGACCAATATAAAATAGACATACAAATACGGATTAATAAATCCTAGAAAACAGATATTGTTTAATAGTAAGACCTGCAAAAGGACCACTACTATAAACATAAAAATATATCGGACACTCATATTCATTCCCTCACCTCCCTTTCTAACTCTTTTCGTTCTTCATTATATCGGAATTCAATCACGTCAACATACGATAATCGACTAAAGTCAACAGAAAGATCCACCTGAATTGAATAAAAATTATTATTCAAGCTTTTCATATCCGATACGGTTCCAATCATAATTCCTTCAGGGAAGACAGAAGAATAGGCATTAGAAACCACAGTATCTCCCTTATTGATTGAAATATACAATGGAACCTCCTCAAGTTGAGCATAACGAGTATCTAATCCATCCCATATAATTGTACCCATTTCACTTTTCCCTGCCACTTTAGCATTGATCTTAGAGAAAGAGTTCAAGATCGGCATCACAATAGAGAAATGAGATGAGGCATTGCTCACGATACCGACGATACCTTTTTCGTTGATAACACCCATACCGTCTCTTATTCCATCGCTGGTACCCTTATCAATGGTTAGATAATTGTTTCTAAGATTTGTTGAAGCATGGATAATCTTAGCCGTTCGAAATATATAATGCTTGGCCACCGATTCCGATCTTCTTCCAGTATAGGTAGTATCAAACTGATAAAATTTCACTTGATCCTGCAACTGATTCAACCGACGTTTCAAATCCGCATTTTCCTCTACCAATGTACGATTGACTTTCCCTAAAGAAAAATATTTCGAAATAGATTCTGTACAACTATATAAACTTCCTACAATTATATTACTAGAGCTCAAAAAATGTACACGTTGAAACGGGTTATGATTGACAATCATAACCAAAGAAAAAACCTCTAACAATATAAAAAGAAAGAGTGTTTTGAATTTTAATAAAAACCGTATGAGTAACCTCATCTTAAATGATACAAAACAACATAAATAAACCACAAAGCATACGAAAACGTAGTAACTCTGTGGTCTATCTCGAATACATTATATTTTTATCTTTTCAAGAATGAGAACTTGTCCACATTCTTCAATGCAATTCCTGTACCTCTTGCCACAGCGTGTAATGGATCGTCAGCTACCTTGAATGGGATACCAATCTTAGTAGATAAACGTTTGTCAAGACCTCTTAACAAAGCACCACCACCAGCTAACCAAATACCTTTCGAAACAATATCAGCATACAATTCAGGAGGCGTTTGCTCCAAAGCACCTAATACAGCAGCTTCTATCTTAGAAATAGACTTCTCAATACAATGAGCTATCTCCTGATAAGAAACAGGCACTTCCATTGGCAATGCAGTCATCTGGTTAGGACCACGAACAACGTAATCTTCCGGAGCATCGTCCAAGCTAGTAAGTGCAGAACCCACTTTAATCTTGATCTGCTCTGCCGTACGTTCACCCACCTTAATGTTGTGTTGGCGACGCATATACTCAATAACATCCTCAGTCAAATCATCACCCGCAATACGAATAGACTTATTCGAAACGATTCCACCAAGAGAGATAACTGCGATTTCAGTTGTACCACCACCTATATCAACAATCATATTTCCTTCTGGAGCCTCAACATCAATTCCGATACCCAAAGCAGCAGCCATTGGTTCATATATCATATATACCTCACGACCACCTGCATGCTCAGAAGAGTCACGCACAGCACGGATCTCAACTTCAGTACTTCCTGAAGGAATACAAACTACGATCTTCAATGAAGGAGAAGAGAACAAACGATTATGAGACATCGCTGTCTTAATCATTCCTCTCATCATTTTTTCTGCAGCATCGAAATCGGCAATCACACCATCACGCAACGGACGGACTGTACGAATACCCTCGTGTGCCTTACCGTGCATTTTCTGCGCTTTCTCACCGACAGCAATCAATTTATCGGTTTTGCGATCCAACGCAACTACCGATGGCTCATCAACCACTATCTTATCATTATGAATAATGATGGTATTAGCTGTTCCTAGGTCGATGGCTATTTCTTGTGTAAAAGAAAACAATCCCATTTTCTTATATATGTTTTAATTTAATTAATGTTTAAAATGTCTGAATCCAGTCATGACCATTGCCACACCATTCTTGTTACAATAATCAACAGACTCTTGATCCTTGATTGAACCACCAGGTTGCACAACCGCTGTCACACCTGCATTTTTAGCAATCTCCACACAATCTGGGAATGGGAAAAATGCATCCGAAGCCATCACTGCACCATTCAAATCAAAATTGAAAGAATGAGCTTTCTCAATAGCTTGTTTCAAGGCATCCACACGAGATGTCTGACCCACACCACTTGCACACAACTGACCATTCTTAGCCAATACAATGGAATTAGACTTTGAATGTTTAACAATCTTATTGGCAAATATCATATCGGCGATTTCAGCTTTTGACGGAGCCTTTTCTGTTACCGTCTTCATATCCTCTTCCGTTTCTGTCTTCAAATCTCTATCTTGAACCAAGACACCATTCAAAACAGAACGGATCTGCTTAGCTGGCAACTTCACATTCTTTTGTACTAGAATGATACGATTCTTCTTCTGTGTCAATACCTCCAAAGCATCCGTATCATAATCTGGTGCAATAATCACTTCAAAGAAGATCTTGTTAATCTCTTCTGCTGTTGCCTTATCAATAACTGCATTCGTTATCAACACACCGCCAAAAGCAGAAACAGGATCACCTGCCAATGCATCTTTCCATGCATCCAATACTGAAGGACGAGATGCCACACCACATGCATTGTTGTGTTTCAAAATAGCAAATGTCACATCATCAAAATCCATCATCAAGTTGACAGCAGCATCAATATCTAACAAGTTGTTGTATGAAATTTCTTTCCCTTGTAGTTTCTCGAAGATATTATTGAAGTCGCCATAAAAAATTCCTTTCTGATGAGGATTTTCTCCATAACGAAGTATCTTAGCTGAATTAGCAGTATATCTTAATGCCGATGCTGAATCTCCATCAAAATAATTGAAGATTGCAGAATCATAATGAGAAGAAACACCAAAGGCCTCTTTTGCAAACCATTTACGTGTCTCCAATGTTGTCTGTGCACCAAACTCATTCAATTGATTCAAGAATGGCTCATACTGTGCTTTAGATGCTACGATCACAACATCCTTGTAGTTCTTTGCAGCAGCACGAATCAATGAGATACCGCCTATATCAATTTTCTCAATAATAGCTTGCAATTCTGCTCCAGATGCAACCGTATCTTCAAATGGATACAAATCAACAATCACCAAATCAATTTCTGGGATTTCATATTGATCCATCTGCGCAATGTCTTGTGGCACATCTCTACGGCCTAAAATTCCTCCAAAAATTTTAGGATGTAGCGTTTTCACACGACCACCCAAAATAGAAGGGTATGTGGTTAACGACTCAACAGCCTGACACGGAATGCCAAGAGACTCAATGAACGACTGTGTTCCTCCCGTTGAAATGAATTGAACACCTTCGGCATGTAACTTGCGGATAATCACATCCAAGTTATCCTTGTGATAAACAGAGACCAAAGCGGTCTTAATCTTTTTATAATCAGCCATTTATATAAATGTATTTTATTTTCTTCTTGCAAAATTAAAAAAATATCATTTTCAAACGAAATTGTAACTACTTTTTTTTTCATTTTTTTTACAACTTGTTGTTTGATTTTGAGGAAGATATAAAAAATGCGAATAATAAACTGTCTGTATCGCAGACTATATTATTCGCACAAAAAGCAAAATCGGCAACTCAATTTCTTGAATTATCGAATAACGGTTCCACTATCTTCGCCTAATTGATCCGCTCTCGTTATAATCACCTGTTTCACGCCAGCTTGAATGGCTGCAAATGAATTTTCCAACTTAGGAATCATGCCTTCCTTTATTACAGATTCTTCAACCAATTTTACAAACTGCGAATGGTCTATATTTTTAATGACACTATCTTCATTCTCAGGGTCTGATAAGACACCTTTTTTCTCAAAACAATAGATTAATGTAACCTCAAAATGCTTGGAAAGAGCCTTGGCTGCTTCCCCTGCAATGGTATCTGCATTCGTATTCAACAAATGACCTTTCTTGTCATGAGTCAACGGAGCGAGAACAGGGACTACACCCTTTTGAATCAACCCAGCCAGGAGGTCAGCGTTGACTTCTTTAACATCCCCAACGAAACCATAATCAACAGTCTTAACCGGACGTTTGTCTGAAAGCATATAATTAAGATCGGCACCTGTCAAACCCAATGCATTTACATCCAATGCTTGAAGACGAGCGACGATGTTCTTATTAACCAAACCTGCATACACCATAGTCACCACTTTCAACGTCTGCTCATCTGTAACGCGTCTTCCGTCCACCATCTTACTTTCTATACCCAACTGGGAAGCCAAAGCAGTAGCAGAGCGACCGCCACCATGAACCAATACCTTATTCCCCTCTATTTTAGAAAACTTTTGCAACAAATCATTTAAAGAACTCTCTTCTTCAACGATTTTACCTCCCACTTTGATTACTGTCAGTTTTTCCATATCAGTCATAATAAAATAAAAAAGACAGACCGCATCTATTAGATCCGGCCTGTTCTATATAATAATGCAATTATTTATTCTTTAACAAATCACGAATTTCAGTCAAAAGAATCTCTTCTTTTGTTGGTTCTGGAGCAGGAGCTGGTTCTGCTGCTTCCTCTTCTTTCTTCTTCTTTCTATTCAATGCATTCAATCCTTTTATAAACAAGAAGATACACAAAGCGACGATGATAAAATCAAAAACAGTCTGAAGGAAATTTCCATAACTCAAAACTGCGACGCCTGCATCCTGTGCTTCCTTCAATGTATCGAAGATTTGCTCATCTCTTTTACCCAATTGAACAAACCAATTAGTAAAATCTACGCCACCTACTGCTAAAGAGATTAACGGCATGAATACATCCGCTACCAATGAAGAGACAATTTTGCCGAAAGCACCACCAATAATAACTCCGACTGCCATGTCAACTACGTTACCACGCATGGCAAATTCCTTAAATTCTGATAAAAATTTCATTGCTTTAATATTTAAGTTTTTTAACGATTCAAAAATAAAATTTTTTTGTTTTTTTTCTCTATATTTGCGCAAATTTTTTTTCAAATATAACTAATATTCAAAAGTATGTCAAATAACTCGGTCATCGGTTCAAAGATTAAAGGCATCCGCGAATCCAAAAACATCTCCATTGACGAAATTGCAGAACGAAGTGGGCTATCAGCTGAGCAAATTTTGTCCATCGAAAACGATCAAGATCTCCCTTCATTGGGTCATCTAATCAAAGTTGCACGTGCATTGGGTGTTCGATTGGGTACATTTTTGGATGATAATGATGAACTAGGACCAGTTGTCTGCAGAGCTTCAGACCGCAGCAGCAGCATTAGCTTCTCAAACAACACTACTGATGCTCGCAAGAACATGGAATATCACTCTTTGGCAAAACAAAAGGCTGGTCGTCACATGGAACCATTTATCATAGACATCCAACCTTCAGAAAACAAGGAGTTCACTCTTTCTTCTCACGAAGGTGAAGAGTTTATATATGTAATGGAAGGCGAATTGGAAATTGCCTATGGAAAGACTACATATAATTTAAAAGAAGGTGATAGCATATTTTATGATTCCATCATAAATCACCACGTACATGGTGCAAACGGGAAAGCAGCAAAAATTCTTGCTGTTGTTTACACTCCATTCTAATTATTCATAAATAACCTTAATTTGCTTACTAAAATGCAGCAATTATCGGAAAGAACATTAGGTGAGTGGCTTGAATATTGGGCCGAGAAAACTCCCGATAAAGAATATATTGTATATTCAGACCGTGACCTTCGTTTCACATGGAAAAAATTCAATGAACGTGTGGACAATCTGGCCAAGGGACTACTTTATATCGGTGTAAAAAAAGGTAGCAACGTCGGCATCTGGGCTACAAACGTACCCGATTGGTTGACATTCCTTTACGCTACTTCAAAAATCGGAGCGGTATTGGTAACAGTCAACACCAATTACAAGCAAAATGAATTGGAATACCTGTGTGAGAACTCAGATATGCACACTCTCTGTATTACAAATGGTACATGGGAATGTGACTATGTAGATATGACCTACAAGATGCTTCCTGAATTAAAGGAGTGTGAACGTGGTCATCTCAATAGCAAGCGATTCCCTTGCATGAAAAACGTAGTATATATCGGTGCTGAAAAATATCGTGGAATGTTTAACACTCCAGAACTTTTATTACTAGGAGAAAACATTGAAGACGAAAAACTGAACGAAGCAAAGAAAAATGTTTCTTGCCATGATGTAGTGAACATGCAATATACATCTGGTACAACAGGATTCCCTAAGGGTGTCATGTTAACTCACTATAACATTTCCAACGATGGATTCTTCACAGGCGAAAGAATGAAGTTTACCCAAGACGATAAACTCTGCGTATGTGTACCATTGTTCCACTGCTTTGGAGTAGTGTTGGCAACCATGAACTGTCTGACACATGGATGTACGCAAGTCATGGTAGAAAAATTTGACCCATTGGTGGTATTAGCCTCCATTCATAAAGAGCGTTGTACAGCCCTCTACGGAGTACCAACCATGTTCATCGCAGAATTGAATCATGCTATGTTCAGCATGTTTGATATGAGTTCACTTCGTACGGGAATCATGGCCGGTTCTTTGTGTCCTGTAGAACTAATGAAGCAAGTAAGCGAGAAGATGTTTATGACCATCACAAGTGTGTATGGATTGACAGAAAGTTCTCCAGGAATGACACAAACCAGCATAGAAGATTCTTTCGAGAAACGATGCACTACGGTAGGTCGCGACTATCCATTTGTTGATGTAAAGGTATTAGATCCTGAAACAGGAGAAGAGTGTCCTGTAGGCGTACAAGGAGAGATGTGTTGTAAAGGATTCAACGTCATGAAAGGATATTACAAAAATCCTGAAGCAACAGCCGAGGTAATCGACAAAAACGGCTATCTACATTCTGGTGACCTTGGAGTAAAAGATGAAGACGGATTTTATCGTATAACCGGACGTATCAAAGACATGATCATCCGTGGAGGAGAGAATGTTTACCCTAGAGAGATAGAAGAATTCCTTTATCACATGCCAGGCATCAAGGATGTTCAAGTAGCAGCTGTACCTTCTAAGAAGTATGGTGAAGAAGTTGGTGCATTCATCATTTTACATGAAGGCGTAAAGATGGAATCAGAAGATGTAAGAGATTTCTGTAAAGGAAAAATCGCACGTTATAAAATTCCTAAATACGTATTTTTCATCGATGAGTTCCCAATGACGGGATCTGGTAAAATCCAAAAATTCAAACTGAAAGAATTAAGTCTTCAGTTATGTGAAAAAATGGGTATAGAGGTGATTTAATATGAATCAAACAAATTACCAGAAAAAACTAGATCAAATAATAGAGGCACTGACCCGAGAGGGAGAAGTGCCTTCCTTATTATTACACAGTTGCTGTGCTCCCTGCAGCAGTTATACTTTAGAATATCTGTCCAATCATTTTCAGATTACAGTACTTTACTACAATCCGAACATATACCCTGAAGAAGAATACACAAAACGGGTTGAAGAGCAAAAAAGACTCATTAGCGAATTAACCCCTAAGTATCCCATACGATTGATAACTGAAGAATATCACTCGGAGGAGTTTTATAATAAGGTAAAAGGACTCGAAAAAGAGCCCGAAGGAGGTGCCCGATGTTTCGTCTGTTATCGCCTACGCATGGAACACACTGCGCAACTGGCTAAAACATTAGGATTTGACTACTTCACCACCACCCTTTCAATCAGTCCATTAAAGAATGCTGAGAAAATCAATGCCATCGGAGAAGAACTTGGCACGCTGTATGAAGTGAAACACCTCCCATCAGATTTTAAGAAAAAAGGAGGATATCAACGATCCATCCAATTATCAAAGGAACATAACCTCTATAGACAAAACTATTGCGGGTGTGTCTTTTCAAAAAGATGATACATTCAATCATAAAAAATCAGTTAGAAATTTGTTATTATGAAAAAATAAAATATATTTGCATCGTATAAGTGTTTCCTGAGAGAGAAATTAGAGCTAGACATTCATCATAAACCAAACCCTTAAATACGAAAGAAAAAGAGTGTGAGTACAAATTATTATGGCAAATTTTTAAAGTATAAGTGTATGAGAAAGGTAATTTTATCAGCAAAAAACATTATAACATGTTGTATGTTATTATTTACAACAGCTATGGCTTACGCACAGTATCCTGAAAATTCTCCAGTTGCCATCAATGGTAAACTGAAAGTTGAAAACGGTTACATGGTCAATGCTTGCGGATACCCCACACAGTTGAGAGGTATGAGTACGCATGGATTGGCATGGAATAGAAACACATACAATGAATCATCCATAAAATCATTGGTTGAAGATTGGAATATTAGTCTATTCCGTATTGCAGTCTATACCCACGAATGGGGAGGAT
The DNA here is from genome assembly GCA_045113275.1 of Paludibacteraceae bacterium. Classification (GTDB taxonomy): domain Bacteria; phylum Bacteroidota; class Bacteroidia; order Bacteroidales; family Paludibacteraceae; genus UBA1181. The sequence continues at coordinate 1,840 of JBGUIU010000292.1, read as the reverse complement.
ATTGCATGGAGAATAATTCCAGCAAAAAATGGAAAACACGCGACGAATATCATGTGTTAATAGACAACCTGATTGAGCTCTGCAAAAAATACGGCATCTATTGCATTATCGATTGGCACGTGTTAAATGAAGGAAGTGGAGATCCCAACTATACATTAGAGGATGCTAAATACTTTTGGGACTACATGTCAAAAAAACATAAAGGAGAAGATCATGTGTTATATGAAATCTGTAACGAACCAAATGGGAATAGCGTTACATGGTCAGTCGTAAAGAAATACGCAGACGAAATCATCCCATTGATTCGACAGAATGATCCTAATACAATTATTATCTGCGGAACTCCAACTTGGAGTCAAGATGTAGATAAAGCAGCTCAGAATCCATTGCAATATGAAAATATTATGTACACCCTACATTTCTATTCTGGGACACACAAAGACGACTTTAGACGAAAAGCCAACATAGCCCTCAGTAATGGGTTAGCTCTTTTTGTGACAGAGTTTGGTACATCCATGTCCAACGGATCTGGTGGCGTATTTACCGCAGAAACGGATAAATGGATGCAATGGATGGATGACAACAAGATTAGTTGGGCCAATTGGAGTTTCTCAGATCAAAACGAAACTTCTGCCGCATTAGTATCTGGATCAGCCAATAGCGCCAATTGGACAAACACATCAAAATCTGGAACATACATTAAAAACAAACTAGCTGAACCCTATAAGGAGAAGTTTGTCGCATGTACCGACACAACCCCTTATTATGAACCAAAGAAGGGTGATTTCGTTGAAGATATTGTTAACGACGAAAGCATCACCATATACCCTAATCCAACAACAGACGGCAGCTTCTCTATTGAATCATCCGATGAAATACAAAAAGTTGTCATCTATAACATGATGGGAGAAATCGTAGAACTATTTGATAAGCCTAATACAGGTGATTACACCACTCACAAATTACAGAAAGGAATCTATCATGTTAAAATTTATGGTTCTAAATTTATTACAGTTAAAAAACTAATTAAAAGTTAATCCTTGAGGACGAAAATTTTTACAGGTTTAAGAGATTGCATTTCGGTGCAGTCTCTTTTTTTTATTCCTCCCTTGTCAAGAAATATAAAATTGTACTCTCGTTTAAATTAAATTTTGATTTCTATTTCGAAAAGAAAGAAGAAATTTATAATTTTGTCGTTCCGAAGAATTTAAAAATAAATTTAATTATTTAATAGTATGAGTTTCTTAACAAACAAAAAATTAGTAATCGTTGGTGCTGCAGGTGCTATCGGTTCTACAATGGCTCAATTGGCAGCTGTTAAAGGTTTAACAAACAACATCACTCTTTACGATCCATATTTAAAAGGACTTGAAGGTGTTTACGAAGAAATGCGTCACTGTGGTTTTGAAGGTGTTAACTTCACTTTCACTGACAATGTTGAAGAGGCTTTGACTGGTGCTTCATTCATCATCTCTTCTGGAGGTGCTCCTCGTAAAGAAGGAATGACACGTGAAGACTTATTAAAGGGAAATGCTCAAATTGCTGCTGATTTCGGTGACAATGTAAAGAAATATTGCCCTAAATGTGAGCACATCGTAGTTATCTTCAACCCAGCAGACGTAACTGGTTTGGTTGTATTGGTTAAATCTGGTTTGAAACCTAACCAAGTAACTACTTTGGCTGGTTTGGACTCTACACGTCTTCAAAGCGAATTAGCAAAATACTTCGGTATTCCTCAATATGCTGTTAGCGGTTGCGCTACATTAGGTGGTCACGGTGAAAAGATGGTTCCTGTAACTTCTGACGTAATGGTAATGGGTAAACCTCTTTCTAAATACAA
>JBGUIU010000291.1:0-2149 GCA_045113275.1 Paludibacteraceae bacterium | reverse complement strand
TAATCAATAAATAGTTAAGTGCCATTAGCATATTATGCCCCTTATCATTTGTTTACTACAGTATCAGTCCTGAAACATGAAAAACGCACTCCCTGGCCCATAGAACCCCTATCTGTGTGAAATAAGAAAAAGGGAGGTCAGGCGGGTCTTGTTCCCTTATCCATGTATTGAAACGTGAAAAACGCTGCTGGGGAGACATGGGAACCTTATCCATGAGGGAGATAGCCGACTTACCGATGCTGAAATGAAGAAAATGGGGGTTGAGATGCCCCATTACTCTTATCTCTGAAATAACGAAAATGGGGATGAGAAAGCCTAGTCCCCCAATAAACGAAATACGAAATGATACAGATGTTATTGAATTCCATGTTCTCAGCATTTCCTGGGATATGGACCGAGCCGAAGAAAGATGTAAGCGCACCCATACCGGAGGCTCAGGAAAAAAGTGAATGTGCGCCGGTGGGAAAGGTAAAACAAAACCCTCTCACCGATGATATCAAGAGACTAGAGGAAGCCTTTTCAAATGGGCAACCTTTAGTGAGTGGACAGGAGATAAATGTAACTCTCCAAGAACTACTCAGAATCGCACCCAGAAATAGACCCAGAAAGGATGCATATAAACATTTACAGAGGGTTTTGAAGGATGATATGGGCGTGATCTTAACCATTAAAAGCAGAAAAGATGGCAAGAAAAAAGATTAAGAAGATTTGGCTGATGGGGAAAATCAGGGAACTATTGTATGATGCCCCAGAGGATTTCGAATGGAGTGTGAACCATGAACTCAAGAAAATCGCCAATGGAAAGGATCTAAGTGGTTTTAAGGTGACTGTTGATGAGCCGAACAATAAAGTGAAGTTTTGGTGGCCGATAATCCTTAAAGAGTTCAAGGATGATAGTGAAAGCCTTCCTCAACCTTTAATGTGGCTGATCTTGGGACAGGGAAGGCCTACATTGGGGTTGAATGTACCTAACTTCCCCGGATTTTTATTCTACTTCTATATCCCGGACATCATTCAGGAATACAAGAGACTAGCCAGACAGAACCATGCATCGAGGATAAAGGGCGTGGTATTATCTCACTCCAACACAAGAGGAATGGAGATGGAACTACAATTTTAATTTTTTACCGATGAAAAACGATTCTAGTTATTCGTGCCACAATCCAATTTGTGAAGAGAGATATTTCGCAATGGATGTAGAGTCGCTAAAACAATATGACGATCAGTTTCGAAAAGCCTATGAGACAGGAGAAAAGTATGAGTTCACGATCAAGCTTAGCGATATCATTGAAATCTGCCCTCGTCATAAACAGGAACGGGAGCAGTACAGAAGATTTATCAGGTTTTTAAAATCAAAAAATATCACAATGAACCTGGTAAGCAGAAAGAAGGGTCATAAGGACCTTTCTGAAAACAAATTAAACGAGAATTAACTATGTGTAAAGAGAAGTCAATTAAAACTAAAAAAACCACAGTAAAACAGGATGTATTAGACAAGATAAGCAATTACACACCTTCAACGACTAGTGTATTAATCGGTTACATTTATCTGAGGAGAATCAATTGTGAAAAGGCTATAAAGAATGGACAGGATGGATGGGTATATATCGGAGAAACGACTAATCCCCTTGACAGACAATATCATTTTAGAAGTCTTAGTGTGACATATGGAGGGAAATTAATTGAAGAAGCCAGAAAAGAGTATAGCCCTTCAAGTTGGTCATGGGAGATTCTTGATAAAGTAGAAGCTGATAATGCCGATGAACTAGAGAAATTGCTTAAAGAGAAAGAAGCCAAATATATCATTGAGTATAAGTCTTACAAGAACGGCTTTAATAGTAAATGGGGTCTTTCGGAATATCTTAATGAGAAGGCTGCATAAGAGATGAAAAACGGCTTATCGGAGATGAAGAGTCCGTAACGTAGTGTAGGGGTTGGTACTCACTAATCTATCTGTGAAAAAAACCTGGTCAAAAAACACCCTAACCCTATAAAAAGGTATGCTTTGTTGAGATAAATTTTTTCATAAACTAGTGTGTACCATCCCAACCTTACTTCGTGGTTGACTTTCCGTTTCCAACAAGCCGTCCATTAATAACCCAACTTAACTTTTATAAGAGATGAAAAAGATTAAAATCAATATGCCTGA
>JBGUIU010000290.1:0-1708 GCA_045113275.1 Paludibacteraceae bacterium | reverse complement strand
CAAAAACGCCCAAACCCTTTGATTTCAAGCCATTTCAGCCCTTCCACTGTCAGTTATGTGTTAGTAGACAGACGGTCTCAACGTGCATCGTCTGCGAAAACATATCAACAAATTTAATTCCGTCTCTTCGCAAAGCAGTAATTTGTCGAAGTTTTCTATCACAAGCCCACATTTTTTCATAAATTATCGTGTTAATCTACTTCACCTGATAGTCAAACATCTGATAAGCACTAGAAGATGGAAGATTGACTGCTAAAACAAAGTCATCTGACAGATCATCAGGTTCCATATCCAAAACTCCATATGTTCTAACAGTAATTGATTGCCCAGGTTGCAGGATTTTATTATCTGTATCGGATTGTTTCCAAGAACCGTCATTTTCTTGAATGGCTGCATAATGTAAATCAATACCATATGAGTCCACTCCTTGTCTCTTCAAGCGCCACTCATTTCCTTTGTAAAAAACTTTCCAGTCCAAATGCCATCCACTGCTATCGGATACTTTCAGTGAAGTTCTGTCGCGATTGGTGATAGTAAATGTTAACGCCACTAAAGTCTTACCCACAGATGCAACATGAGGATTGGAATTATCATTAGCGGCATCGTACTCTTTAGGCAGAAGATAATTATCATCGACTGTATTGGAACATGCTATTGTAAACTCTGCTTTTTCTAAAGTAAAATCAACTCTATCTGTAGAAACAGTCGTATTTAGAGCAAATGACATTGTGTCATTAATAGATTCTTCACTCGTAACTCCGACAGAACTTTCAGTCTCCTTTCCCTGTTCTGATATTGATATTCCGGTGCTACCACAACCACACACATTAAGGATTACAATAAACATAGACATTGCTACAGCCAACATCCTTTTCATAAATATGTCCCTCCTCAACTAATAACACCTATCTTTTTAATATATTCTTTATGGAAACATATACCATATAATTAATTGTATCACATGATATTCAAGTATTATGATACAATTCTTTATCAAATTCCAGATAAAAGAGTCGTTATATGGTTATATTGATACACATTTATCCTTTTCCTGCAACAAAAAAGCGTATATAAAAAAGCCGCCCTCCGAAGAGAACAGCTCCTTCTTCTTTATCATTCTTGTAGCCCGGGTCCGCATAGTGCTATATATTGTATCTCCATTTGCATTCGACACAATATATAGAGTTTACTCTACTCACTCGTAGTAAAACAGTAGTTGCCAATTTTCACCAAAGCCCCACACCAGCCAACACTACCACAGTTTACCGCAGTTTATGACCTGTCCTGCTCTCCTGCCGTGGCAGACAAATAGTACTTTTATCATCTTTTTATAACTCCATATAAGTCTTGTATTTCTTCTCAAATGCTTGGTATCACAGGGTCTTTCGGGTTTTGATACCCCTGCTGTTTCCGGGGTATCTTCTCAAATCGTCCCGTATCTTCTCATGCTTTTCCCTGCAATATTGGTAAATACATTGGTAAAGGAAACGGCTTTACCAACGCCTCTTTTTAGCCATTCGCTACCCGAAGCACTTCTGCTTTTGCATCATCGAAGTTTACATGGGTGTAGACATTCAGGGTTACGCTGATGTCTGAGTGACCCATGATATACTGCAATGTCTTCGGGTTCATTCCGGATTTTGCCATGTTGGAGCAAAATGTGTGTCGGCATACATGAGGGGTTACTTTCGGCATCTGGATGCGGTAA
>JBGUIU010000289.1:0-7101 GCA_045113275.1 Paludibacteraceae bacterium | reverse complement strand
TTGCATGTTCAACAAATTTTGATGATGGAGATTTAGAAAAATATGATAAACTGTTTCATCATATAAGTGAAGGGTTGTTTTCATCGGGTGTGACGATTCATTTTATTCATTATGAATCAAAGAATGATGTGTGGGCGTTGATAAAATTGAAAGGGTTGAAAGCCTATTTCTTGGAAAAATATCCGATGTTGACAATTGATGTACATTTGTTGAATGGTCCAGATATCTTGACTGCGTATGATGAATTTATTAAAAACAATAACGTGGATGTCATATCGTTGACAACGCATAGACGTAGCTTATTTACAAGAATGTTTAATCCTAGTATGGCTCGTAAAATTGTTTTTCATACCAATACGCCGATGATTGTGTTTCATGCAGACTGATAAGTTGTAAAGAGTGAAGATGAAGTATTTTATGAGATTTATACCATTCTTGTTGATGGTTACTTTATGTAATTGCTCAAAAGCGGGGGAGTCAAAGGACTCGATAAAAATATATGAGGATTCATTGATGCAGGTGAATTATACGCCGCAGATTCCGAAATCTTTTTGTATATTTGGCGAAAATGTTGATTTGAGTAATTATTATTTAAGAGAACGTTTTGATCGAGAGCTGATGAGTTTTAGTTATTGGCATTCTCAGGTCTTTTTGATCATAAAAAGGGCAAATAAGTTTTTCCCTATTATTGAACCCATCCTCAAGAGAGAGGGGGTGCCGGATGATTTTAAGTATTTGGCTTTGATTGAGAGTAATTTGGACCAGAGAGCTTTATCACCTGCGAAGGCTGCTGGAATGTGGCAAATATTAGCTACTACGGGACAAGAAAGTGGTTTGATAGTGAATGATGATGTGGATGAACGATATAATTTAGAGAAAGCAACTGTGGTGGCTTGTCAGTATTTGAAGCGTACGTATGAGCTGACTCAGAGTTGGGCATTAGCTGCCGCTTCTTATAATTCTGGTAGAGCAAGGGTGTTGAAGCAGATGGAGGTTCAACAAACGAATGATTATTTTGATATGCTTTTTGGAGAAGAAACAAATCGATATGTTTTTCGTATCATGATGGCAAAGTATGTTATGGAGAATCCTCAACAGTTCGGTTTCATGATGAAGAAGGAGGATCTATACTATATGGTGGAGTCTGATGTGGTGAAGGTGGATTCGACAATTGAAAACCTGACAGATTTTGCAAAGTCTTATGGTATAACATACCAATTGTTGAAAGATGCTAATCCATGGTTACGTTCGAATCGTATTTTGAATAAAGAGGGAAGAGAGTATTTTATTAAAATACCAAAGGTGGATGATTTACGTTATTCTCCAGAGAGAATTAAGGTTCACGATAAAAGGTGGATCATAAATCCTTAAAATGTGTCTTTATTTAGATTATGAATAAAATAGTAAAATATTTAGTAGTAATGGGATTGCTTTTGGGAGTAACTGCAGTCTCTGCCCAACAGAATGCGAACTTTCGTTCGTTTCGGGAAACAAAAGGTGTTATAACAAGCAAAGATAAAGGTGTCTATGTTTGGGGTCCTTGGGAACAAAGCTCAACTGTCTTTTCTTTGAATGTAACAGAAAAGAATGTGATGCTGAATGATCAGCTGAATAACAAGGTGATCAAGTACGCTATTATTGATAAACCGTCGAAGTGGACTGTAAAGAAGGATTATAAGTATATCAATTTTGAGTGTATGGAGTCTAGTACCTTGGAAAAGTATTTCATTCGATTGTATGAGTATGACTCGGGTGAGTTCAGAATCACTGTTATGTCTCCTACAAACGCGGTTCGTTATTCTGTCGTTTACATGAAGGACGAGGAAATGCAAGCAGTCAATTTTGATGATGTAAACTAAAGATATAAAAGGAGAAGATGAGTTTATGAATCATCTTCTCCTTTCGTATGTTGCCTTAGATGTTCTTATTAGCTGATTATGGAAATTACAAAGGAAAAAATTGTTTGTACTATAAAAAAAATCGTAACGAATAAATATTTACTGGCTTGTACTATTGCTTCCTTATGGTTTTTATTTTTTGATTCTCATACCATTTTAGATTATTACGAACTGTATATGAAGAAATGTAGTATTGAGAAAGAAATTTCATACTATTCTAATTTAAGTAGAGATAGCAAAGAAAAAATCAATCAGTTGGAGTCTGATATGTCTAGCTTGGAAAAGTTTGCTAGAGAACAATTTTTGATGAAACGTCCTGATGAGGATATTTTCTTGTTTGAAGAAAAAAAATAAATGTTATTTATAACCCATATATTATTAGTTCATGAATGATAATGGTTCTCAAACAGATCGCCTCACAGAAGTAACGGCGGAACTCTTGGAAACTGGTGTTGCGGATGATTTTGGGGCATTGTATAGTCCTGATGGGAAATTTTTGATAATAGGAAACAGTTGTGAAACGGATATCTACTATATAAAAGAGGGGACAGAGATTATCTGTGATTTTGCTTTCAGTGACTCGGAAGTTAATAAAGTTGTTATTCCATCCACTGTCACAGCTATTGGAGCTATACCTTTTGAAAGGAATAGAATTGATGAAATAGAGAGTAACTCATCTCGTTTCGTTGTGCAAGATGGTATGCTGATTGATCTTCAAGAAGATCGCCTTGTTTCTTATGTGGGAAAAGCTAAGAAGGTGGTTGTCCCAGATTCAATCAGAATGATTGGTGATAGTGCTTTTGCTGAAGAAGGAGTCAATGATGGTTCAATTACAACAGTTGTTCTGCCTGCAAATCTTACATGTATTGGGGATTGTGCTTTCGAGGGTTGTGAATGTTTGGAGAGCATTAATTTACCTTCAACTCTTACAACTATCGGTAATGGTGTATTTGCTGGTTGTTATAGTTTGCCAACTGATTTTACGATTCCAGCATCGGTTGTTAATATGGGTGACAATCCTTTTGCGTTTATGAATAACATCCAGAGTGACTCTTCTCGTTTTATCGTTATGGATAATCTGTTGATTGACACGATGGATGGTCGTCTTGTGACATGTTTTGGGGATGAAAAGCATGTCGTCCTTCCTAATATGGTAAAGTATATTGGAACTGATGCTTTCGAAGGAGGACCATCTGTTGCTACAATTGTTATTCCTTCTTGGATAGAAGGACTTGAAAAGGCTGGTTTCTGGGATTATAAATGTTTTGAAAAAGCTATTATTCCCAAAGAATGTATGATGAAATTTAAAGAAATGTTGCCTGAAAAGTTATGGGGGAAATTAGATGACGGGACATCTTCTCAAGAGAGCGATAGTTTGTCTCATGATGAAAGCAACCCCTCCTTCTTCAAACGAATTATCCGGCTGTTATTAGGTTGTTAAGAGATAGTATGAAAAAACAAATCAATCATAAATTTATATGGGGAGTGGGGATTGTCTTATTAATCGCTCTAATTGGGTCCGTCTATTCTTATGCTCAATCGACGAACTCAAACTCTCAGACTCTTCAATCATCTTCCTCCGAAAGCTTAGAAACAGCTCTTCCTAATAAAAACGATTACATGATATATGATCAAGAAAATACGATCATTAATCGTTATGTCTGCTTGGATAAGGACTGGGAGAGACCTTATAATGATGATTATTCTCAATGGCTACTTAACCTTGAGTTATATCCTGATGGTCATGATGTACGCTATTACAATGGAATGCTGAAATCCAATGTTAGTCTCATCAATGTCGGTGTGTTGAAAATGGATCTGGTGGGCACATTCAATTCGAAAGGGAAAGAGGTTGCGGCAGATCTTCAACAGTGTGCAGATGCTTGTATGCGTATATGGGCAGAGTATCTATGGGGGAAAAAACAATATAGTAAGATACACTTCAAAGGTGGCAACGGTTTCGTTTATGAATATACGAAATGGGCTGAAGGATATAGGGTGCATTTTGATAAAAGTTGGCATGCTTCATGGCATAAGGATGCTCAACCTGACTATGGTTATACCAGTTTCCGAAAATATCTCTCCTTGGTATTTATGTACTGTGGTACGTTATCTCTGGCTCATGAATTGAAGAAAATTGCACCGACAGATGTGCGTCCTGGTGATATCCTAATCTATGGAGGAAGTCCTGGTCATGCTTTGACGGTCATGGATGTGCTTCGTAATAAGAAAACAGGTCAGCTACGGGTTATGTTCAGCCAGAGTTATATGCCTGCTCAGGAGATAGAGATCCTTACTAGCCCCGATGATGATCATGCTCCATGGTTTACGATCGACATTGAACATAAACCTTGGGTGAATTCTCCACAGTGGTATTTCGATTTCAACAAAGGTAGTTGTTTCAGAAGATGGATGAATCGATAAGTGTGAACACAAAACAATTGTGTCCCCACAAAATATGACAATCAATTATTTATAACTGCTTGACTTGCTTGTATCAGGTCTGGTCTGAACTCAAAATGCATGGTGTCGAAGTGATACCATCTTGCACCTGAGATGAAACCATGCTTTTCGAAGATTTGTATGATCTCTTTCGGAATCCTGTTCGTATATGAGAGTGGGGCTGTTTCATCTTTGCCTGGATTCTTCCATCTCCAATAATCAGAGAATTTTGTACAGATATCAATAGCGATACCGAAGCTGTGTGCGCTTAGTCGGTTACTTCCTCTGACTGTCCGCCAATAGAAGGTGGAGGAGTTGTCAAAGTATTTATGATAGGAGGCGGGGAGTTGAGACAGCTCTTTTGCAACGGCTTGTAGGCTGTCGGAAGCTCCATTGATGTTCGTAAAGAGAAGTTGCTGGTTAAACCATTTTACGCGGACAAGGTGTTTCCGTACTTCCTGTTCTGTATGTCCATACATATATTTTAGTAACGCTTCGTTGCGGATTCTTCCCGGATCATAATTGCGAGAAGGAAGCCATACGCTTGTGTCGTAGGGTTGTGTAAACATATCTTCTACATCGGCTTGATCCATCCGTTCGATATGTGATTTCTCTTTTTGATCATCGTAAAGCAGTGAGGTACCATCCGCTAACAGCAGATGATTCTCTTGGTATCCTTTGATGAAGGTTGGGTATTGATCCATTAAAGCCTGTGCTCCTTTAGGAATCACAACTTGTTTTGGGAGCGTGATTGTCGTATCAGTTTGCTGGGAGGCAATCTGTTGCTCTGTGGTTTGTGAGCATGCACATATACTGAGCAAAAGGAATAGCGCGATATGTAAAAGAGGTGTTGGATGCATGCTGTTATTCTTATTTTATATCTCAATTGTTAACCCATCATAAGCGAAATGCACATGATCCGGTAACTTTTTTTGAGCCTCTTCGTGAAGTCCTATTGTGTGACTCATGTGTATGAAGTAGGTTTCTTTGGGTTGTACTTCCCGGACGAGGGCTAGAGCCTCATCGACGTTCATGTGGGAAAAATGTTCTTCCCAACGTAGTGCATCCATGACCAATACATCCAATCCCTTCAGTTTCTCTGCCTCTTCTTTGTCAATGGTTTTTATATCTGTGATATACGCAAAGTTATTTATTCTATAGCCGAAAGTGGGTAGCTTATAGTGCCAGATTAATACGGGGGTGACACGTATGTCATCAATCATGAATGGCTCATTCTTGATTACATGCGTCTCCAGTTGCGGTATTCCTTTGTAATCGTTGTTAAAACAGTACGAAAACATGTGATGAATCGCATCATTGGTGTCTTGATTAGCATATATCCGTATTTTCCCGTAGGGTCTCAGATCATCTAGTCCTAAGGTGTGATCCACATGTTTGTGTGTTAGAAGCACCGCGTCAATCTTTTTCAGATTAGCGGATAATGCTTGTTGACGGAAATCGGGACCGCAATCCAGTAATATATTCTTTCCATTTATTTCTAAAAGAGATGAGCATCGAAGTCTCTTGTCTCTTGGATCTTTTGATAAGCAAGTCTCGCAATCACAACTTATGTAGGGTACGCCTGTGGATGTTCCTGTTCCTAAAAATGTTAGTTTCATCATTGTTCAGTAAGTTTATAGAGTGATGTAATGGATGAATTAGGGTAGTAGTGGAGCAGAATATCTTTATAAGAGATGCCTTGGTCGGCCATTACGGCGGCTCCAATCTGACAAAGACCTACTCCGTGTCCCCAGCCAGCCCCATGAAGAGTGAAAATGATTTCATCATTGAGGATGGATTTTTTTACGATAAAAGCAGAACTATATAAATGACTTTTAGAAAGAGCCTTGCGTATTTCTAGCTCTTTTCCGATAATCATGGTTTTGTTTGTCCCGATGATTTTTAGTTCTATGATACGTCCGGAAGCCCCCCTTTTTACAGGGATTAGATCTATTATGCTACCGAAATCTATTCCAGTCTTTTCTTTTAGTAGAAGAGATAACTCTTGTTGTGTATAAGTGATTTTCCACCTGTAGAAGTCAGCGGTCTCTTGATCGTAATTGTTGAGAACCTGTGTGAGTATCTTTTTATCTTTTGTGTTGCAATAAGCTTTGGGTTCTGATAGAATCCATTTCTCTGCCTCTTCTTCTTTTGTCAAGTCGGGTAGGATAGCACTGTTTTCTCTATCCGCAATAGGTAACAGATAAGGATGATGTACCTCTTCCCAGCAGTTTTCGAAGAGTTCGGTCGCACCTCCGCAGGATTTATAAAAACGAGCATCACAAATTTCGTTGTTATAGGTGAGAACCTGTCCGAAGGTTATTTTTATAGCATCACGAACGGCTTGAGTGCTGGCTTTTGAAATGCCTTGGTAGCGTTGACAATGATCATCTGCACAAACATCAAAAAGCGTATGGTCTTGATGATCATACCATTTGATGATGATGTCGTCCGAGAGGGTCATCCCATTGGAACAACTCGTTTTCTTATCTTCCAGTTTGTTGAGGAGCCAGCTTCTGGAAATCACAGCATGAGCCTTTAAAAGTTCCATCGAGGAGGTGGCACTCATTTCAGATGAGATGACACTCGTAAGATATTTTTCCACCGAAATACAATTGATAGCTTGTATTTTATTGTTGATGACGATGAGTTTCAGATCACCGTTGAAACGTTGCGTCTCTTTTCGTTCCCAATGGAAATGAATCCCTATGGTGACATCAAGAAGATCGAAATAATCAGAATCAGAAGATGCCGTAAAAAG
>JBGUIU010000288.1:0-19024 GCA_045113275.1 Paludibacteraceae bacterium | reverse complement strand
CACATCCGTCGTCAATGTCTGTGATGTGCTGCCGTCGCTCCACAAGTAGCTGACACCCTCAGAACCAGCATCCAATGTGCCGGTCTGGCCAGCACAGATGGATATGTCAGTCAATTGAACGGTCAAGGTATCAACCACAGAATAACCTGCATAACAAGTATCACTAGCACATCCTTTAGAATTAACAATAACAAATGGGAAGCGATAATTTCCAGACTTCTCATAAGGGAATTCAGGATAATTAGGATCCGTATTACTTGCCACATCCTTCCATTGGTAATGATATTGAGCAGCAACGTTTTGACCTATCTCATTGATTAAATCTTTATAATACGTATTATCGGACAATTCTGATCCCACACAAATCGAGCCCATGTCGTATAGCACCTGCAAAGGTTTTTCTATAATATCCAACGACACTTTATCACTCTCCATTGTACAAGAAGGATCCGTAGCAATTGAAACCGCAACGCTATAATTTCCCTTTTCTTTCACATAGATTTCCTCTTTTCCAGAAGGAGAACCTAATGAATTTCCATCCAAGAAGAATTCGTACAAGTAAGTATTACCATCATCCTGATCATACACTTTAGCAGAAAGAATAGCAGAGTCACCCTCACAAATTTCAGATACATTCAGGAGGGCTGTAATCTTATCAAGCGAACAAGGTTTATCATCCACACAATTGCTTACTGCCTGAGCTCTTATATCATCATTGCCATATCCAAGAAGTTTAGCTTTCGCCAGATTGATAATTTTCTCAGAGCAATCTTCAACCTTTCCTTTCCATGTCACTTTGAACTTATCACCATAAGGAATTGGATTAGATGCCAAGCCAGTCCATACAATGGAATCGCCATCTGCACCTTTATATAATTTTCCAGTACCCGCAGCCGTTCCATTATGGAAAGATTCGTATGATGACTCATCCACCTTTATCTCTGCAGGGACAATATCTACAATTGAAAGATCATAAGCATAATCCGTATGAACATGCATATTAGAATATTTGAAATCGCCCCATCCCGCACCATTAAATGCAAGTTTACCTTCTTTTTTTGTCAATCCCGAAGCAGTAAAGTTGGCACCTGAAGTAGTATCCTTACCGAACCATACTTGCAAAATATCGTCTTGAAGTTTAATACTCCAACGAGAAGGATTACTTTTCAACGCGCAAGTAACATTTGCAACCTGTTTTGAACCTTCATAACAAGTTACCACCATACCATTTGACTTGTTGTACTTGAACTGTAAGCTTATATTATCTCTCAAAAGGATTTCTCCTGGTTGATCCTCCGCAATAGTAACATCCATTTCCACATAGATATTTTTGGAGAGAGATTTATTATATGTTGCTTTAGTGCTCTGTGTAATCGAAAGAGTACCACCAGAGATTGATGCACCAGACAACGTCCAATCAGAAGATTTAGCAAGAGCATTATCAAAGATAGCACCATGCGTCTGTTCATATTCAATAGTATAAGTCACCTCATCATCTATCTGCACAGACTCTTTATCAACAGTTTTTTCGAGTGTTGTTGGAACAATTGGCTCCGGAACTTTCGCACATGTCACCGTCACATGAGCCGTATCCCATATAGGAGACTCTTTATCACCCCATATCCAAGCCTTATTTTCAATTAATTCATCTGGTGTAATACATGATTTTCCTGAAGGGAAGTTTGCCGTAGCAGTATATACAACAGAACCTTTTTGCTTAATCATCATACGATCGATTGTCCATTCCACCACATCAAGTCCATCAGACGTCGTGAATGTTCTCCATTTTCCACCATATTCTTCCAAAGGACAATTATTAACAAATGATTCAAATTTCAGGCCCTTAGGCAAGGTGTCACGAATTACAACGTTATACACATCACGACCTGGCATTGGTCCGTTACCTAAAATTCTTCGCCAAGTATAACCATCCCACTCCTCAACAAGAATACGATCAACAAATTTTTTAGCCGTACCACAAGAATGTCTATCCCAGCTAGTAATTTCTTTACCCAAATCATCTGGGTCCGAATAATCAGCTACAATAGGATAATGTAAATCATTTTGTTCTGAACTTGCCCAATTTGCATCGTAGCTCCAATCATCAGTCAAGTCAAAATTCTGATAATTAGAAGATGACATACGAGTATTCAGCAACAACGTTGAACCACCACCTTCATGAACATGTAATCCATCAGCCACACTTGCACTTGCATATTGTTGTAAGTGTTGAGTAGGTCCAGCCAACTGATTTGCAAATTGAACAATGATACGTTGATTCCATCTACCATGGTCATCTTTACCTTCCACTACAGACTCATGTGATATTTTCAATGCTTCCTTCAATCCTCCTTGATAGTAATCAGCAGACATACTCCATCCGATATTACAATCAGCATCTCCTGTAAAACATGTCAAACCAGGATCATACATATAATATGAAACTCGATAGTTTCCATAATTGATATACGCTTCGTCCGCATCATGGAATAGGCGATAGAAGCTCACTATTTCTTGTGTGGCAGAAGGATTTGCCACAGGTAAATGTCCGTAGGACAATCTAACACCTGGGCGGCCACCATTTATCCAACCCGCTTCTGCTGAATTCTCAAAATTAATTGTAAACTTAGCTATGTTATCAGGATTGACTTGTGTGCGGTCAACCGTCTTTTCCATTTTCAACGCACGAGCGACAACATCTACACAATTACGTTCCATCACATCCGTGATATTGTTAGGATATTCATCTGATGTCCAACCAAATCCATTATCACAATAAACACGTGCAGATGTGCAATATCTACCTTGTTCTATATTATCATTCAATCGAAGAGTCACCTTCATACTATCAATAGTTGGTTTTACTCCCGTTGAAGAATGTAGTCCACTTAAGGTTCCGAGCTCCCATACCACAGAATCACCCACTAATGTTCCCTTTGTGGTTTTTACCATAGTAAAGCCCTCTGGGATACCAAACTTCACCACTGCATTTTTAGAATCTACCGAACCATAATTTCGAACAGTCACTGTGAAATTCACCTCATCCCCAGCAAATGCGTATGTCTTATCCACCTTGTGGTAAACCTTCAGATTAGCATTTGGGAGCATCATAGAAGGCGCATGGAAATTTCCTGATAGAACCAACATACCCAACAGTTTAAACCACTCATGAAAATAGTGCGGTGAAGATGTTTCATAAGACTTAAAATTCTCATCATCCCATGCTATCACACAATGACGGAACATCTGTCCCATCAGCACAAAATCCTGAGAAACAATTGCAGCAGGAGATCCACCACCATGAATCCAGTTCAACGGGAAGCCATCACCTATATTTCCATCTATATCCATTTTATCACGCAACGTATAAGGACCAAAGAATTTCAATCCCATATCGCCAACAGCATTACATGAATTATTCCAAGGCGCAGCTTGCGGATTAGCTAAGAACTTGCCATAACGTAACCCCATCTTTTTCTCATAATCATTGGTTCCATCAATTGTTTGATGAGAAACAGGATCCCATGTATATTCAGGATCACCATGCCAAACATAATTCAGAATAGTACGCCAACCAGCTCTAAAGTCTTCTGAAAATTGAGAAGAGCCAAATTTGAATTTTTGATCCGAACCATTCATCTGGACATCACCACAAACCGGAATAGTTGTTTCACTTCTATTATATAACTGGCCCATCAACCAATCTGAAGAAGCCTCACACCTTCTACACTGATCGATTTGCCAATCAGTAGATTTAGGGTCTAATTCCAAAAATTTTCGGTATTCATTGAAATACGCAGGAGCAGAATAGTCGAAATACAGTGCTTGTCCTCCACCATGTTGAGTGACCATACCTTTATAAGGCGTGCCACCATTCGTTGACCAATTAGTCAACTGACTTTGATGTGAACCGCTTTTCAAATAGCCATCAAAACCAACGACGCCACTCACATACGTAATGACAGGTAATGAGCCCGTATATAAAACAGTATCCACCATTGCTCGAATATACTTCAAGGCCTCTTCCTTGTAATTCAATTCTCCATAACGGGTCATGATACCGGAATGTTCACCCCATTGCTTTGCAGCGACAAGCAATGCCAAAGCTATATCAACATCACCATCTGTCGCAGAACCATCACCTCCAGAATAATTACCAATGGTCATTGCAGAACCGGATCCAAAACTACCAGCGCCATTCAAATTTTTCGAATAACCATCGTACACATTTGTTCCGCCATCCACAAATCGATTCACGCCAATAAACATACGGTCATGCATACTCATATAATACCCATCAAAATAGGTTTTATCACCCATAATAGCAGCTGGCAACAAATAATATCCATCCGCTTCGGCACAACCACAATGGGTTTCAGCCTCATTCGCATCTGGAATCAAGTATTGAACACCATCAACATCATATCCTTGCAACTTCGTATTATTACAGATATGCTGCCACGCATCCAACATTCTTTTCTCCATTTCTGCATGAGTTACACCTGGTGCATTATGGCTAGCCAATGACTTACGATCTGGCCCATAATCCAAAAATTGAGGGAATGGGAATGCTGGATCGCCCGAATTGACGTGTGATGGAACAGCCATTGCAGTTAAGCATGATAGCAAAAGGGATAAAAACACAACACATTTATGTAATGTATATTTCTTTTCCATGGTTATATGTGTTTTTTTTAGAATAACTACGTTGTGAAATAATATTTTTATAACTATATCCAATGTACAAAAATAAGAAATAACCCATCGAAATACAAATTTTTGTTAAATAGATTTAATTCACACGTAAAAAAAAACGGGTTAGACAACTGTCCAACCCGTTAATATTCTTATTCGTCAAGGATCATTTAGGGAAAAGGAAGCGACATGCGCCAACACCGACTAGATCACCCTCATTCTTTTGCACTCCAGCTGATGTATAGATATACATAGTTGCATTTGATTGGAATCCATTAACATTTGCAGTATAAATGTCTCCTGTCATTTCGTCAACACCAAAGCCATAGAATCCCTTTCCACTTACTATTGTAGAGATGTTCTTAGAGCTCATATCTATCTTCTTAATAGTGGTTGTTTCTTCTGAACTTCCATTACTAGATTCTGACGTCATATAATAAAACTGCTCTCCTGTACTAGAAGCATAGATATGTCCTGGATAATTCAATTGAGAAAGTGATATGCTATTATTCAATATTTTTTCTGTTGTGTCAACCCGAACCAACATTCCATCAACAGAATATCCTGACAAAGATGTCCAAACTGAACCATCCTTATCTACTGCAAGATGACGAGCGGCCAATGAAGAACCTTCCAACTTATAGACATCTTTCTTCATCTCTTTTTTCAATTGGAAACGACATACAAACGGATCGTATGAAGACCATGATTCAGAATTATATAAAGCAGAAGCTACCCACAAACAATTATCATAATAAATAACACCTTCTGGCGTACCCTCCACTGGATAATAATCAGTTTGCTTGTATGTAGAAAGATCTATTTTATACAAACCATTTGCACTTAAATCATAGAAATCAGAAGATGTAACATACAATGCACCTTCTGCCACTGCACCGTAACGAGGAGTAGCAATTCCCTTTACTACAGCAACTGACTTAAATGTATTCTTATCCAAGAATTCAATTTTATCTTCTGCAGCGCACATCAATGCCCAAGTGTTACCGCAATCAACAGCCGACTCAACAGTAGCAGCCAAAGGCTCACCATTAGCTGTTTGATACACTTGATTAACAACGGATCCATCACTATACAAAACAGAGATTCCTCCGTTTGCATCACTATAATTTCCTTGATTAACAACTAAACATTTAACTGTTTTCTGTGGGACTAGTTCCTCTCCTCCTTCTTCTGCCTTATCACAAGAAAAGAATAAAACTGAAGCAATGATAGCCCATCCAAAAAATTTAAAACTAAAACGATTCATAAAATTATTATATTAAAAGTTTTTATATTCAGCAGAACCCTCACATTGATTATCAACTACAAAAATAACAAAATAATCAATGCTTATTCATATATAGTTTTATAAAAAACACAAAATTTCTCAACGGCATAGCACGATAAGGCATTGTACAATAAGAAACATCCAACACGTTATTTACCTGCGATCCTATGTCAATGATATAGATAAACTTCCAATCGCGCTTTTTCAGTTCAAAAGAATAATCCGCCGAAAGATTCATCAGGAAATAAGGATCTAACTGTTCAAAGACATCTGTCGTATTTCGCTCCCCTACCCACTTACCTAAGAGTGTATAATGCAAATTGCCAACAGAACCATACAACGTGGTCGACAGCGTTTGTCTAGGCAACAAAGGGGTCTGCCGATTTTCAAAAGGTTTCATCTCAGCAAATCCTTTCTTCACCTCCGTATGATTATATGCATAATGAACATCTAACGAGACAGAGCTCTTTTTCATCAACAGTTTCTGGACAACGGAGAATTCAACTCCTTTTGCCAATACATGATCTAAATTAACTGGTTTCCAGATATTTCCTCTTGGCATCCATAAAATCCAATCTGTCACCGAATTTCGATATAGAGACGATTGTGCAGATAAGTGATATTTACGTTTCATCTTTTCAAATCCAATATTCATCTCTGTATTGGCCCCTTTTTCCGCACGCAAATCTCGATTGTCAATCATTCCCCAATACCGATCATTCAACGTAGGCACATTCACATTACGGGAACATCCCATCCCCGCAGATAATCGTGTGAATTCTTTTTTCACGAACCAGTATGATAGGCTAAACGATGGTGAAAACGGCACAATCTGATCTGACACAAAATCTTTTCTCAGATTACATGTTAAATCTAGTTTATTCAGGAAAGTGAATTTAGACAAGAGATAAAGATCTGACCGACATTCTACCGACGTATCCAAATAGGCATACACCTCTGGTCGGATCACATGCGTTTCTGCGCCAAACTTCAGCGACACATCCACCACAGATTTTTTCTCCCATGATCTCTCTACCGAAGCCTGCATAAACCAATCATCGGTCGCTATTTTATGCGATTCATATAACTGATCATCCGCTTGCCAACCCAACCGCACATTCCATAAAAAAGGTGTATAATGAGCATAATCCACCCATAATTTTGTGGATTGATTCGAAATGGATTCATACTTGGCACTGTTCAGATTATTCTGCATCATTGGCTGAATATTCCTATCATAATATGTATGCCACAGTTTTGCACTTACTACTTGACGAGGCGAGATACGGAATGACAGATTCTCCATCACACCATAATCATAAAAAGAAGCATTCTGCTGATACTGCTTTTCTTTCCTAAAATAGAATGGAAAGTCATTGTCTGATTTTCTATAATATAAAGCTGTCGTAGAATGTAATTTAGGGGTACTCACCATACATTTCACTGCCTCATGTAAAGTGGCAAAAGAACCAATCGTTGAATGTAGTTGCAACGACATTGTGTCTTTAAACAAAACCTTCCCTTTTAGAGAGACAGCGCCCCCAATCGCACCATTGCCATGAACCGCACATTCACCCCCAGGATAAATCGACACTTCATCGAAAAAAAGGACAGGCAACTGACTGAAATCCACTTGTCCCATAGTCTGAGAATTGATAGGTACCCCTTCCCAATTCACTTTCGTATGAGAAGCTGACGTACCTCTTAAAGAAAGCGTTGACAACATACCATAACCTGATTCTTTAACAAACAAGGGGGTTCCTGCCGCCAGATAATCAGAGAGAGAGGTGTTTTGATATTGAGACAGCACCTCCGTTGGCGCAGTCAGAACCGTAGTCCCCGAAAAAGTTTCATTAGAAATGGGACGAAAAGTAGAGACCTCCACCTCTTGTAATTCATGTATTTGTAAAGAATCAACCTGAGAATAAAAAGGCGTACTTAACAACAAACATACTATGAGAAGGGAATTCCTCATTATGCCTAAGAGAAAAAAGAACGATTATTTACCAAATAATTTTGCACGCTCATCAGAAGATAGAGAGTCATAACCACTTTGTTTGATCTTTTCCAAGATTCGATCAATTTCCGCTTCCTTTTGTTTTTTCTGAGCATTATACTCCATATCAGCATTCATTCGATCAAATGATGAACGATTCTCGTTTTCATACGAGACCCTCATACCCTTTCTTTTTTTTATCAGATTCGTTAAGGTATCGATGACACGACTCACCCATGCGACAATATTCTTTCCCTTCTTATAGCGGGAAGCGAACAGATAACCTGCCAAGGCACCACCTAAATGAGCCAACTCGCCCCCAGCATTTTGAGACGTAATACTTAATAAACTGATCAAAACAGTAGCCAAGGCAATCCATTCTATTTTCACAACTCCTATTAATGGAATACGCACTTGATATTCCGGCGACATCACAGCCGTTGCCACAACAACAGCCATCACAGATGCAGATGCACCCATCAATACTGCACCATTCGACGACATATAATACGGAATTATGTTGAAAACAACAACATAGACCAAGCCACCCATTAATCCTCCAAAAACATAGACTCCCACGAGATCTTTCTGCTGAAAGAAGAGCAAGAATAGTTGTCCAAACCAATACAACATCAAGACATTACATATCAGATGGACAAAGCCCAGATGTAAGAACATATACGTGATACATGTCCATGGATGAGATATCAGTTGCCACACATTAGAAGAAAGCATCAAACCATTCATCCATGATGCATCCAACTGAAACAGATGACAAATAACAAGAGCTAAATTCGCGATGACAAAGACGATCAAATTTATATAGATCAGCTTTATCAAGAGATTCCCTTCTCGAAACGATCTGATTAAATCCTCCTTTAAAGACATATCACTTATGATTTATAAATTTAGACTTCCTATAATATAAAATCAAAATCGCACCAACCAATGCGCCACCCAGATGAGCGAAATGAGCTACATTGTCTCCCGTAAAGTTCTGAACACCTAAGAATAACTCTATAACAGCATAACCAATCATCATGTATTTCGCTTTTATCGGAATCGGTATAAACATAATATAAAGAGGTGCTTCAGGGAATGAGATAGCAAATGCTATCAACAAACCGAAAACAGCACCAGAAGCTCCCACTGTGATAAAATGATTACAAAAATCCGCATGAAACCAAGTTGTTAACTCATCTATCGATCTCACAATCCCATTCCCCACATTAACTCCCCCTGCAGGAAAATCATTTAACAAGGAATGGTACTCCTCAATCGCAGGACGTAGGTCATACATCCAAGCAAACTCTTGAATAATGCCCGCTCCTAATCCCGTTAGAAAGAAAAACAGCATATAGAATTTGGAGCCATAGTAACGTTCAATCACCTGTCCGAACATATAAACAGCGAACATATTAAAGAATATGTGACTAACGCCACTATGCATAAACATATATGTGATCAACTGATAGAAATGGAAATCCGTAGCATCCCAATAATGCAAGCCCATGATCTGATACACATCAACGCCAATCCTTGGCAATGTAAAGGTTGCAATAAAACAAATCACATTAATGATTAATATATGTTTAGTTACTGGAGGAATACTATCCATGAATCCACTAAAAGAAGAATTAGATCCGAACATATCACAAATTTTAATAGGAGGTTAATCCACAATTAACAATCAAAAAAGAAGAAAATCATCATAGACTATGCCTCTTACGAACAAGTCATACCATAATTTTTCGACAAAGATAAACGAAAAAGAGCTTCTATTTATGTTTTTTAACACAAATAACGAAAAAAAAGATTTTTTTTTCGATAATTTTACGCAAATCCTTTGGAATCAAAGATTTTTAAGATAGATTTGCAACAATTAAAACTAACATTATTAAACTATAATCTTATGAATAAGACAGAACTAATCAACGCAGTAGCTGAAAAAGCTGGGTTAAGCAAAGTAGACAGCAAGAAAGCAGTAGAAGCATTCACTGAAGCAATTACAGGTGCATTAAAATCAGGTGACAAAGTTGCCCTAATTGGGTTTGGAACATTCTCTGTAAAAGAGAATCCTGCACGCGAAGGTATCAATCCTTTGACAAAGAAAAAGATCACTATTGCTGCAAAGAAAGTTGCTAAATTCAAAGCTGGTTCAGAATTGAATGCTGCGATTAACTAATTGCGGTTTTGCAAAAAACAAAGGGAAGGTATGGTTACCTTCCCTTTTTTATTGTATTTTTGCAAAAAAAAGAATAAGATGAGTTTAGAAGAAAAATTAATGCATTCTGTTATGCAGACCATTGAAGACCTTTACGGACAGAAAGTAGAGGAAAAGATGGTTCAACTGCAAACCACAAAGAAGGAATTTGAGGGAGACCTGACCCTGGTTGTTTTTCCTTTCTTAAAAATTTCGAAGAAAACTCCAGAATTAACAGCCTCAGAGATCGGAGAAGCTTTAGTAAAGAACTGTGATGTTGTAGAGAAATTCAATGTCATAAAGGGGTTCCTCAACCTTACAATAAATAAGAACACATGGGTGGATACGCTCAATGTCATGTTGTCTGACCCTCAATTTGGGTTCAAGAAAGCAACTGAAGATGCTCCACTATACATGATAGAATATTCTTCACCTAACACCAATAAGCCACTCCACTTAGGACATATCCGTAATAATTTATTAGGATATAGTTTATGTAAGATTTTGGAAGCCAACGGATACAAGGTTGTCAAGACAAATATTGTAAATGACCGTGGAATCCATATCTGTAAATCAATGTTGGCTTGGCAAAAATTCGGCAATGGGGAAACACCAGCTTCTACCGGAAAGAAAGGAGATCACCTAGTGGGAGACTATTATGTGAAATTTGACCAAGAGTATAAAAAAGAGGTGAAATCTCTGATGGAGAAAGGTCTTACCGAAGAAGATGCTAAAAAACAAGCTCCTCTGTTACAAGAGGCTCAAGCGATGTTAAAGAAATGGGAAGACGGAGATCCAGAAGTTCGAAAGCTATGGAATGAAATGAATAGCTGGGTATATGCCGGATTTGACGAGACATACAAACGTCTAGGTGTAGCCTTTGATAAGATCTATTACGAATCAACAACATATATTGATGGAAAGGCAAAAGTTAACGAAGGATTAGAGAAAGGCCTATTCTATCGTCGAGAGGATGGATCTGTATGGGCAGATCTTTCTTCCAATGGATTGGATGAAAAGTTGTTGCTCCGTGGTGATGGAACCTCTGTATATATGACCCAGGATATCGGAACCGCCACACAACGCTTCAAAGAGTTCAACATTGACAAAATGATCTATGTTGTGGGAAACGAACAGAACTACCACTTCCAAGTCTTGTCTATCCTACTCGACCGTCTAGGATTCTCATGGGGAAAAGATCTAGTACATTTTTCTTACGGAATGGTTGAACTACCAGAAGGAAAGATGAAATCCAGAGAAGGAACCGTCGTAGATGCTGATGATTTGATGGACGAGATGATTCAAACAGCTCGTGACGTTTCAGACGAATTAGGCAAATTGGATGGCATGACGGAAAACGACATCAATGAGATAGCTCGTATCTGTGGATTAGGTGCCTTGAAATACTTTATCCTAAAAGTTGATCCAAGGAAGAATATGCTGTTCAACCCTAAAGAATCCATTGACTTCAACGGCAACACTGGACCATTTATTCAATATACACATGCCAGAATTTGCTCTGTATTAAGAAAAGCTAACGAACAAGGCATTCAGTTAAATAATACTGTAAAAGGAAATCTAACACTATCTGATACAGAAGTTAACCTGATACAGTATCTATCCAACTACCCTAATGTTATCAAACAAGCGGGAGCCGACTATAGTCCAGCACTAATAGCCAACTACATATACGAATTGGTTAAGCAATACAACTCATTCTATCATGATTTCTCTATACTGAAGGAAGAAAACTCAGATATGAAAGCGTTCCGTTTGCTACTATCCAAAAAGATTGCTGACGTCATTAAGTCTGGTATGGGCTTATTAGGAATTGAAGTTCCTGAAAGAATGTAATAAACAGATTCATACAACAAAATAGGGATGGCTCAATAAGTCATCCCTATTTTTATTCTGCAAGGATTACTGCATATCGCAAAAATATTCATCATCCACTTGCATTAAAGCCTCCGCCAGGGGACATGCTTCCCAATAGAAATCAAGATTCAAAACATCAATAGACGTTATCTCTTCAATAGAGATATACCCCATTTCTGAATTGACATAATCTCCATTCAGAATCACATAGCCAAACGCATCGCCATCACTACACTCAGTCACAAAGATATCCGTAGCACCACCGAAATAATGAGCATAGACCGTTGCCTTATACCCCTCATTTTCTTGCGCATACAAGGGGGGCATATTCATCAATGCATCATTTAACTCTCGAACAATCGGTTCATACTCCTGCCAGGCATCTCTAACAACTGGTTTCTGACATGCACACATATAAAAATCTGCAGATACATAGTCAGACAGATTCTTACAAACATCTTCTTTTTTCATATTAAATTAACTCAAACAATAGATTAATAATAGATTTATCATATACACACTAACATTATTTTATCTGAATCTTTGCAAAGATATAAATTTATTTTAAAACAAACTAATTTTTATCAACATACAAACACAACATATCAAAACAAAAATCACTTTTCAAACGGATAGTCCATCCTTCTCCCTCGTCATATAATTCACTTATATAGGGTATAAAACAACTATCATCCATATATTTGGCAAAAAACGCAGTTTAATTGGTTCAAAACTATATAGGAAATAAAATTATATAAAAACTTATTACTAACTTTGCATCCAGCATATTATATAAAGCAATATAAAGACATAAATATTTATACAATGGAAATTCGTAGAACTAGAATTGTTGATGCCATTAAGAAGACATCATTTGGCGAACTCATTAACGTAAAAGGTTGGGTTAGGACAAAAAGAGGAAACAAAAGTGTAAACTTTATTGCGTTGAACGATGGTTCTACCATAAATAATATTCAAATCGTTGCGGATGTTGACAAGTTTGATGACAGCATACTCAAATCCATCACTACAGGAGCATGTATTGGTGTAACGGGTAAGTTAGTTGAATCAATGGGTGGAGGTCAGGCTGTTGAAGTTCAAGCAGAAAAGATAGAGATCTACGGAATTGCAGACGATACATATCCATTGCAAAAGAAAGGACACACAATGGAATATCTTCGTGATATTGCACACCTTCGTCCCCGCACAAACACCTTTAGTGCAGTTTTACGAATTAGACACAACATGGCCATTGCCATTCACAAATATTTTCATGAGAAAGGATTCTTCTATTTCCACTCTCCTATCATCACCGCTTCCGACTGTGAAGGTGCCGGACAGATGTTCCAAGTAACTACACAGAACCTATACAATCTGAAAAAGGATGAGAACGGCAACATACGATACGATGATGATTTCTTCGGCAAACAAACATCACTTACCGTTTCTGGTCAATTGGAAGGAGAATTAGGTGCAACTGCATTAGGTGCAATTTATACATTTGGACCTACATTCCGTGCAGAAAACTCAAATACACCTCGTCACCTCGCCGAGTTCTGGATGATTGAACCTGAAGTGGCGTTTATCGATCTTCAAGATTTGATGGATTTGGAAGAAGATTTCATCAAACATTGTGTTAACTGGGCATTGGAGAATTGTATGGATGATCTACAATTCTTAAACAAGATGATTGACAATGGATTGATAGAAAGATTGAAAGCTGTTGTAAATACTGAATTTGTACGACTTCCATACACAGAAGGCGTTAAGATATTGGAAGATGCTATTAAAGCAGGACACAAATTTGAGTTCCCTGTATATTGGGGCTGCGATCTTGCCAGCGAGCATGAACGTTATTTGGTTGAAGAACATTTCAAGAGACCTGTTATCATGATCAACTATCCTAAGGAGATCAAAGCGTTCTACATGAAAGAAAACGATGATAAGAAAACCGTTCAAGGAACAGATGTACTCTTCCCTCAAATCGGAGAAATCATCGGCGGTAGTGTCCGCGAAGAGAACTACGACAAACTTCTGAAGAGAATAGAAGAACTCAATATTCCAATGAAGGATATGTGGTGGTATCTAGATACACGTAAATACGGATCATGTCCACACGGAGGATTCGGATTAGGATTCGAAAGATTGATGTTATTCGTCACAGGAATGCAAAACATCCGTGATGTCATTCCATTCCCAAGAACCCCTAAGACTGCTAATTTCTAATATATCAATAATAAAAGAACAGCGGAGCCATTAAATGACTCCGCTGTTCTTTTATTTCTACTTTTATACTTTGGCTAGCGTAGCATGTTTCCTTATAAGTATTTATTCAACAAAGGAATCCTCTGTTTTATCTGACGCCATACAATAGCAAAAGCTAAGGTACAGAAGAATACAACAATCGGTTCGAAGAAAGAAGAATAGGCATTCAACACATCCTCATTATTTTTTAATGCAGAACGAATGATGACCAAGAAAGCTACATGGAAAATATAAATATCAAGACTATATTTTTGTCCCCATTCCGCCATCTTTTCCCCTATACGATTCATAGAATGAGGTTGTATGGCCCATATAAGAATCACGACAGAAAAGAGTATCGAACTAATAAATAAGTCTGTTGTAGTGGCCATCTCCACACTTCCCCAATATTTTATATGGTAATATTCCATTAAAGAAAAGGCAACAACTGTCATCAACGCAGAGGAAAACATTCTCCCCGACATCTGCAATTTCTCTTTATTGATTGAGATGAGACATCCTATCGAATAAAACGGTAAGCCTTCAAGTAGGAAGTTTCGTAAGACACAATTCGGCAACGAATCGTCCCAGAACAGGAAGCCGAACTCCCCCAATAATAGGTTAATCAACAACAAAAAAGGAGAATATCGTATTATCACCTTCAATATATGAGTTCCAACCAATGCTCTGAAAAGCAGTAATACATATAAGAAGGCAGTCAGATACCATAAATGAAAAGCAAACGGATTCTCATTAAATACAATAAATTTAAGATATGCACTCAATGGGGGAAAGCCATCCCGCAGATACAATGGGAGATAAAAAAGGAAGAAAAAGAAAGAGTCAACCAGTGTCAAGACAATCATTTTTTTGATTGACCGATTTAATCTCTCCTTAAATCGTTGATCATCAGCCTCAAACATAAAAAAGCCAGATATCATAAAAAAAACTGGCACAGCATATCGAGGGATAATGTTCACTATATCTTTACAGAAATAGTTCGAATGAAAGAGCACAACCATAAATGCACTTACAAATCTTAAGACATCAACTGCCAAATTACGTTTCATAAAATACACCTAAATAAATAACTGATGAATACACTGATCGGATAGTTCTTCGACATACGAAAGAACTTTGTTTTTATGCATAAGCAAAAAAGAATCTCCGTATTTCTGAGCCAGATCCAATTCATGAGTACTAGCAATGATTAAAAGATTCCTTTCTTGTGACAATTCTTTCAGAAGAGACATGATTTTATTCCGTGACGGATAATCCAAATGCGAGGTGGGTTCATCCAACAATAGCATCGGAGTATTCTGATACAAGGCTCTTGCCAAATCAACTCTCTGGAACTCACCATCAGAGAGTTCATTAATATTTCGATTTTGCAAATCAATTAAATCAAGCCGATTCAGAATGGGTTCCACGTCCTCTTCTTTCTTTTCGGACCAACCCTCCATCCATGAATAGAATCGATATCTTCCCATCAAGACATAATCACGGACTGAAAAACTAGGCGATCCTTCTCTCTTGCTAAAAACAACACTCATATACTCAGCACGTTGCTGAGGCGATAGCTTATTCATCAAGGTCCCATCATATACAATGGAACCTGCTATAGGAGAGACAAGGCCTGCCAAAGTTCGTAAGAATGTAGATTTACCGACACCATTAGGGCCCAGCAAAGGAATCAATGTTCCCTGCTTCATTTCAGTAGAAATAGGTAATGTCAGAATCCGCTTTTCTCGAATGGACTGATAACCGATCACTAAATCCCTTAAGTTCAGCATTTGAAAATCATTATCATTGAACGCCTTTCAACATTGGGACGAATGCGCAATCTCCAAAATCCTCCCGTTCATACTCATTCTCAGACTTACGTCGTATGCGGATCATCCTCAGCTCATTATCCTCTCCAAAAGGGAAGACCATAAGTCCGCCGACACTCAACTGTTTCAACAACTCCACAGGCAGTTCATGGCAACCTGCCGTAACTAAAATTCGGTCATACGGAGCATATTGCGGGCAACCCTCATAACCATCTCCATAAACACAAATCGCATCATATTTTAAATCCTTCAACAAGGAAGAAGTTTGTTCATAAAGTACTCGCTGTCTCTCAACACTATATACATGACAGCCACAGGCACATAAGACAGCTGATTGATAGCCAGAACCAGTACCTATCTCCAACACCTTTTCACTGCCATTCAAATCTAGCAGTTCAGTCTGACGAGCTACGGTATAAGGTTGAGATATCGTTTGTCCTCCTGCAATCGGATAAGCTTTATCTTCATAAGCCAGTTCAATCAAAGAAGAGTTCATAAACAATTCACGTGGCACACTACCAATTGCCTTTAACACAAGAGGAGTCGTGATTCCTTTTTGCTGCAATAAGGATACTAGTTTCTTCCTTCTTGCTATGAACTTATAACTAGCAGGCATAAAAGGAGATTCTAATTTTTAGCACACTGGCACATAAACGGCCTTTTTTGTCCGGAAAAATTCCTCTTGGAAAAAATCTTTTATATCGAACAAAGAAGCACGATTCTTGAATGGCTGAACCTCGTTTTGAAGTTCACCACCTTTCAAACAGATCACACCATTAGGCAATGCATTCTTCTGATTTTTCATTGAAATATTCTTTTGGGAAAGACGCATCAAATCAGCCAACGGCATCACAGCACGGCTAACAACAAAATCAAACTTCTGTTTTTCATCCTCCACTCTTTCGTGACAGAAAGTAGTATTTGTCAAACCAATAGCAGTAGAGACTTCCGTAGCCACACGGATCTTTTTACCAATTGAATCTACCAAATGAAATGT
Source organism: Paludibacteraceae bacterium (assembly GCA_045113275.1). Lineage (GTDB taxonomy): Bacteria > Bacteroidota > Bacteroidia > Bacteroidales > Paludibacteraceae > UBA1181. The sequence continues at coordinate 1,894 of JBGUIU010000288.1, read as the reverse complement.
ACATTCAGGGAAATAAATTGCCAAAGGAATAGCAGGAAAGCCTCCACCCGTTCCAACATCCATAATAGATGTGCCTGGCTTGAAATTAATAATCTTTGCAATTGCAAGAGAATGAAGGACGTGATGCTCGTACAGATTTTCAATATCCTTACGAGAGATTACATTAATCTTACTATTCCAATCAAGATATAAATCATATAATGCAGCGAATTGCTCTTTTTGCTTATCCGTGATATTCGGGAAATATTTTAAAATCAAATCCATACTTTATGAATATTATTAACAATGTAAAATTACATATTTTCTACAAAACATTTCATATTATCTCGCCAGCGAACTCTATTTTCAAATGAAAAATTGTCGCAAAAATAATTTTCAGATCGGTGAAAAAAGAATAATGACGGAAATAATACAAATTCAGACGTACCTTATCGGGGTAGATCACTTCGTCGTGATATTTTTCCGGATCATCCATCGCAGCCAAAATCTCTTCCTCATTTCGATACTTCAAAGAGGCTGGACCTGTAATACCCGGCAACCAAGCAAGAATCTCCCGATCCTCACCTTGCAGACGATCAGCATAGCCAGAAACATCCGGACGTGGACCAACGAAACTCATATTCCCCACCAACACATCCCATAGCTCCGGCAACTCATCTAACTTAAACCGTCGAAGGAACTTACCAACTGGAGTAATTCTTTTATCACCTGCAACAGAGATTGTCGAGCCACCATGATTGTCAAACATCGAACGGAACTTATGTATTGTGAAGAGTTGTCCATTTTTCCCAACTCGCTGTTGTTTAAACAAGACACTACCACCATCCGAAATTTTTATAACAAGAGCTATCAACACAAGAAGCCATGAGATCAAACACAATCCTAAAAACGAAAACAATCTATCAAAAAGAAATTTTACAAACATATCATCATTCACATTATACCCTATTAAATAATATGCGCAACATCCCCACCATCGAACCTACTCCATAACTGATATGAAGAATCGGGAATGTCACAAACAAGTAAAAGAAATTCAGTCTTTTCTTGTATGACAAAGAGAACGAGACAGCGCCAATTAAACAACCATACACACCCAAGAGAAGAAACAATGGCAATACATGAATAAGCGAGAAAGCAAGGCAAAAGAGAATTGACAGAACAAACGCAAGAGGAACAAAATGTCTGACTGACAATGAATTAAATTCATGAGTATAATAAACAGTGAGGATATTCCATACACCATTAGAAAAATTATTCCGCATCAGATCCTTAAATGTTTCCCTTGCATAATATGTACAATATGTATCTGGCACAAGGAATATCTTCCCTCCTTTCCGTATGATACGCTTATTCATCTCAATATCTTGATTGCGGGACAATCGTTCATCAAACAAACCATACGTATCGAACGTTTTTTTCGGGAAGCAACCAAACGGAACCGTATCAACCTGTTTCACTTCTGAGCAACCTATACGGAAAGTTGAATTCCCCACACCGAGTTGATTACACAATACTTCACGAATAGCCAAACTTTTAGCATTTTTATGCAGTACATCGGTTTTACATACACAACCCACGTTATCTGCCTGTAGAGCAGAAAGTTGACGGCACAACGAAGAGAGATAATTCGATGGATAATCAGCATGTGCATCCATCCGAATGATAACATCACCCTTTGCTGCTTTTATTCCTATATTCAATGCATACGGAACCGTTCTCGACGGATTATCAATCAATTTTATTATAGAATATTTTTCTTGGTATCTACGAATAATATGACGAGTATCATCCTCACTCATACCATCTATGAGCAAGACCTCCATCTCCTGTGATGGATAATCCTGTGTTAAGATAGAATCAAGACACCGAGAAATATATTTTTCCTCGTTCA
>JBGUIU010000287.1:0-3251 GCA_045113275.1 Paludibacteraceae bacterium | reverse complement strand
AATGACACAAATCTGACATGCAATACTGCCTTTATCTGATATTTCAAAAAACATCGGAATCTGCAAGGCACAAATGAATCCTAATACTAGAAAATAAATTCCAATGCAACGTATGATTATTTCAGTCTTTTCCATCGATGAGCAGTTCAGATTCCTTTTTTTAAATAAATAACAATTACCGAGATTCTTTATTCTTTAATGAGTTCAACTATTTTCAGCAATTTCTTCTCTTCGCTGATTGAATCAACACTGTATATATGTAATCTCACCGTATCTGGTGCGACAATGGAATCACGATAAAGATACATCTGATAAAAAGGCACATCATGGTCAAACACATCCTCAATGATCCATGTTTTCGCGTAATTATCATGAGCATACTTACTACAATGTTTTTTATCAAAAAAACAAATAACATGCATCTCGTCTTTGCTGATCTCCAATTCATCACTGTCGTAATCCTTATAACGATAATAATACTCTGCAAATGCTTCTTTAAAGGCAAGAGTTATAGAATCAGACACTTTCACTTCTCTTGGGCATTTATAGGACCAAAGAAATGCGCCTTTGTCTTTGGAGTCTTGGATAGATTGACTGTATGGTATCGACAATGTTTTTCTGATTTCAAAACGAGAACACCAGACAAGAGCCGAAATCATTATAATAACAGCTAACGTTGTTTTAAATATATTCTTTTTTGACATCTCCATTGATAATTACAGTTTCTTTTGAGACTTATTTGGTTGCTTTTTTTTCTTCATTATCGGTCTCTCCTTTGTTGTTATCGTTCAGAAGTGGCCATAGAGAGTATGTGATAATATCACTCTTAATGGTATTCAATACATCATGGTCAAAGGTGGTTGATACGAAACGATCAATGTCTATAAAAAATGATTTCTGAATAATCTTTGAGCCTTTTGTCAATGTCAAAGTTAACTCATCGCCATCCAAAACATAACCACAGTGCTTATAGATATCGTTTTCAAACGCTTCAAAATCAACAAGTTCTTTAAAGAAAAGGCTATTATGTATAGACTTATCCAAACCATATTTGTCTTGAGCAATTTGGTTCCTATTCAATGTCTTTTTATAGACAAAGATAGAGTCTGCAGTGTAGTACCAAACAGTCTTTGCTGGCAGATGTGTGGTTGATATACTTAAGGCCACGCTGCCAAGGTTCTTCGTTATCAACTTTTTCTCAATATTCTTTATATTGAGAGTCGAACAAGATGATACTATTGACAATAATGATACTATCAATAAAACAGAGTTTACTATTTTGATGAACTGTTTCATACTGTTTCTTTTGTCTTGAAAAGCAATTTGTAGAGGCGGCAGCACAGGTAACAGCTTAACATCGCTATAAATGTGACAATAATCAAGAAACTGATAATGAATCCGTCGAAGACATCTAAATTGGCAATAGTCTGTAAGACAGCCGCTCCTGTGAAATATAATAGCCATAATGTTGTCAAAATGGCACAAGTCAAGAGCAATAGGCTTGCCCAGATCTTGTCATAAAAAAGCCTCGGCGCACAGACAAGGATCACGAAAAAAGGCACCGCAAGATCCAAGCCACTATCTTCAAATGGATTGGATAAATATATCGGAATTAAGCAAGAACAAAGGATGCCTAACACCATGAAATATAGTCCAATGCGAAGTATGTTTTTTTCGTTCTTTGTCATTGCCTTCGGCAAAATTGGTCAGTCTAAAGAAAAAGGGACGGTTCTATTGATGACATGAAACGAGCCTCCAGGCTAGAGTCAACTGGATGGAGAATTGATGTCTTATTTGACAAACGATGTTTCATATCTGTATCCTGTTAAATCGTTCAACAATACGGATATACCTTGGTTGCAAAGTTACTGACAATTACTGAAACCAGCAAATAATCGCAGTTAATTTCTCCTTTTGTAAACCACTGAATTTCAACCGTTTGAAAATAAAAAACTTCATTCAGCTTTATTCACCTAATTTCTGCACCTCTATTCTTATTAAAAAAGCAGGCGGCGCTCACGCGTGGCCTGGCACGATACACATATTAATAAGAAGATATAAATAACAACTTTCAATGTTTACTATTACAACGCCGGGCAAAATCACTCATAATTCCTGCGAAGTCCTTTCCGATGTTCTCCTCGTAGAACTCCTTCAGTCGCATGACTGAGGCGTAATACTTGCGGGAGAACCAGCGGCGGCGCTTGCGTTTCTTGGCTCTGCCAAGATCGCCGGGGTTGCCACGGGGAGTTTCTTTGCCCGTGCCGTAGTCCTGCCACAGGCCGTATTCGAGGAAGGACTGGGACAATCCGACCTCGAAGAAGCGGCCATCGGCGCGCACCGGCAGCGCCTTGGGCGATGCCAGCAGTGCGCCTGTGTCGATGACGCCGAGCAGCGTAATCTGCTCCTGCCAGATGCGCAGCATCGTGTCGTTGAAGGCCATCACGAACTTCTCACGCTCCTTCTGGGCCTGTTGTTCGGTGGGCTTCTTATTCCCATTCATCGGCGTTGTATCTCAAATCGGTATAGACATCGACGGCTATCTGGAAGTAGGCGCAGGCGCAGCCTGAGAAGAAATAGCGGTCGATTTCGTTGAACGATATCCTCGGGTCGAGGTAGATGCAGTGCTGCTCCAGCTTGGTCTTCTCCAGGATCAGCAGCGACATGAACTGGCGGAACAGCTCGCGCAGGGTCTCCATGCAGCGGTTGCGGGCCGCCATGTCGTCGATCTTGTGGCGCATGGCCAGGAACACGGTCTTCACCCGCCGGGTGTGGGGCGTGTTGTTCAACTCGGTGTAGCCGTTGGCGATGTCGCTGACGCACACGAAGGCGGTTGTCCGCTGCATGTGGGCCAAGGCCTCCTCGAATCCGTCCAAGCCGCTGACATGGCAGAAGGTGAAGTGTTCACTTTTTGCCAAGCGGTTGGTCGCAGTCAATTGTTCAAAATATTCTGAGGCATCCCAGATGCCCTGAGGATATTGCTCGGTCATTTGTTCGGGTACTTTTTATTGAAGTCATCATATTCTTTAGCTAGAGCATTTAGCTCGGTGAGGGCCCGCCAGGTGTCTATGGCGAGCACCTCTTTCTCCTTGGTGACGTCGCCCTTGGTAAGGGCGCGGATCTGCGAGTTGACTGCCTCATAAAGGATCTCATACTGGGATTTTGTCTGTTCAAACATGTTGCCGTCAGCATCGCCTGCGTTGCTGATGGGCTTGAAGAAGTGTTTGAACTGACGGGCGAACATCTCCTTG
>JBGUIU010000286.1:0-23181 GCA_045113275.1 Paludibacteraceae bacterium | reverse complement strand
ACATAGATACCTTTAGGTAGGTCGGATACGTTGATGCCTGCTTTGAGTTGTTGATAGGTAAAGTTACCTGTCTTAACAACGGTACCTAGCAAATTAATGAATTCTACTGTTGTATTATCAGTAAAGTCATTATTTGAGAGTTCGATATAGAGAATCTCTTTGCAAGGGTTAGGGTATGATGTACAGACCTCTGTCTTGGTGTCTGGTGAAGAAACGCTGTTTCCTTTGATTGCTTTAACTACCGCACGAGCGCAACCAGAACCTGTTTTGACACGCCAGTTTGCAAGTGCAGGGAATCCCTTGTTCTGATTGCCAGCACCTGTGAAGGTAAGCGGATCATTTTGATGAGCAAATGATGAATAATCAGAGACACTTTCGTGGTAAGCAATAGCAAATGCAGGGCACTTACAAGTAAGAGCGTAAGAACCTTCTTTTTCAATCTCTATCGGTGTACTGAAAGTTACTGTGACAAACTGATCTCCTTTTGACACGTTAAAGGCATCTGATGTATAGCTCTTTTTCTTTTCGTCTATTTCCAACTCAGCTGTAAGCGTCTGGCTTCCTGTGTTGTATGGGGATCCTAAGATATAAACAGAGATAGAGGTGATGGAGCATGGCTTTGTTGCAGTGAATTTCGCTGCGATATCACCCCAGTTGACACCTGTTCCTGAGAATGTTTTTTCTGATGGACCGACCACGATATCCATTTCTCCAGCATCTTGTACATAAAAAATCTTATCTTTGGTGATGGTGGTGGTATAGGTGTTTCCTGTTGCTAAAGGAGTTCCTCCTTCCATTACATCGTACCATTCATAATCACCTTCATCCTCGATTTTCAGTGTCACATTACCTGATGCATCCGAAACAGCGTCAGGAATGTTAGGTAGCAGAGATGTAACGTTAACAGGAAGCTCTATAGTTTCACAATTAGAAGAAGAAATCTTACATATATATTCGCCACCTTTGGTGAATGTGTAAGATGATGAGGTCGAATCCTTCACTGCTACTCCATCTTTGTACCATTGATATGTAACCGGGATATCTCCATAATCAAAATCTATTGAAGCTAGAGATGGATTGCAGAGCTCAATATTAGGATCATAGTCGTACATAGGGAGAGCTGCGATAACACTGACGGTTGCACTGGTAGTCCATTCGCCAGCAGAATCAATTTCACATTTATATTCTCCTGGAGTAGATACGGAAAGAGTGGATGCAGCGGCGGATGATTCTACTTTTTTATCATTCAAGTACCATGTGAATATTTTTTTGCCATCAGCAGGTACCTTGGAGTCCAATCCGATGGAACGCATTCCACAAAGATATTTGGAATCGCCCAAATCAGGTGTAGGGTGTCCGAACTTATTGACATTGACAGGATTGATGATGGAGTTGATATATCCAAGAGCTCCTACGAGACCTGCATTATAGTCGATACCTCCTTCAGAGTAGGTGAAGTCTGCACCTGGCACATCGTTGTATGTGCCCTCTAAGTTGCCTCCTACCAAGTAGCCAAGTTGTTTGAATTTCTCTTGTATTTTTACAGCCGTTTCTTTATCCGCATCACTTCCGTAGAAATTTCTGTGATGAACATATGTAGGTGACTTTGACCCGAAACCTTCGATATAGGATAAATTACTACTGTTTTTACCCATGATGTATTCGATTGAAGCCAATGAGTAAGGGTTTATGGTAGTCATTTCACCTTTAAGTTTGTTGTATAATCCGTAAGAGAAGGCTTGGTTGGCAGGGAAACGAAGAATTCCCCATTCCCCTTTCTGTTTGTTGAGAATATATCCAGAAGAAGGTTTGTACATACTATTGATGTAGAAATCCATCACTTTCATAGCTTTATCCCTATAAGATGATTCAGGAAGAGAAGCTATTAGGTAAGCTGCTAAATCTTCTGTGTTGTTGTAGCACAATGAATAGTTATAGTTGTAGTCTTTCTCTTCATTCATCCATGAGCAATTTTCCTCTGCTTCTGTCAAGTATTTTTTATCTCCAGTTGTACGATACATTTCGACATTGAAGATAACCAAATCTGGTATATATTTAGGTTTTGGGCCATAGAAACCACCTGCTGCAGAATTTCCCTTAGCGGTATTGGCAACGAATTCGTATGCTACCAATGCCTTATCTAAGCAGCTTTGAGCATATTCTGGGTCGAATGGCGCATACAATCGAGCCATGGTTGCTAATGCTGAACCACAAAGTGCTGCCATAGATGTTACGTTTCCTGTAGCTTTAGATACCTTTCGAGAGCCTTCTGCTTCACCACCTTCACTTACAGCTAATGTGGCCATGATAGGCGCTGTCACCCAGTGTTTGTGGTCAATATCACCATCACCTACTTGATAGTAGAATGTAGAACCGTTTCGAACACATTTCTTGAGATAATCGGTTGCATATTTCACCTCGTCAAGAATATCAGGTATTCCGTTCGGTATTCCTTTCTTTCCTTCCCATGTGTAATCATCGGATGATATATATCCTTTATAATCAAACGAATAATAGTCATCGTATCCTTCTGGGAATTCTGAGTAACCTAATAATAATATATAAGCTGAGTAGAACTCTGTCTGACCAAATTTCACATGGTCACCACAATCAAACCAGCCGCCAGATAAATCATAATCGCCATCAGCATCCTTTACAAAGGATTGTCCTTTGACGAAATTCTTTAGGTTGCCTTGTAATGCACTGGGTACATCTGTTGGTTCGTGAGTTGCCAAGAGCCAATTCGGACCTACACCAGAACGCTGTGCACCATAGAAACGGGTGGTCATCCACAGGGCTTTCTGGTATTGCTCCTTGTCAAATCCAAGATTCTGGGCTGCCATTGGTCCTACTGCAGTGAAGACAGTCAATGAGGCCCCCATTATGATTTTTGCTAATCTGTTCATAATTCGTACCTATTATATAATTAGACAATGTTAGAGTTTATTTGTCTGCGCAATATACTAAAAATATATGATTTTCAAGTTTTTTTATTGAAATTATTTCCCAGTTGGTATTTTGTTAACTCTCTTTTCGTGTCTTCCGCCTTCAAAGTCAGTGGTTAAAAAGGCAGTTACGATCTCTAATGCTTTTTCTTTAGAGATGAATCTAGCTGGGATGCCCACCACATTAGCGTTGTTATGTTGTCTTCCCAATTTGGCAATTTCAACTTCCCAAGAGAGTGCGGCACGGATGCCTTGATGTTTATTGCAGGTCATGGAGATACCGTTACCTGTACCACAGATGGCGATTCCCAAATCACATTCTCCAGCTTCAATGGATTCCGCCATTGGATGAGCATAATCAGGATAGTCACAACTGTCGGTTGTGTTGGTTCCAAAGTTTCTGAATGCTTGAACTTTGTCACCTAACTGTTCCATTATGTAATTCTTTACTTCAACGCCTGCATGATCGTTGCAGATGCCGATTACCATTTCGTTTAGCGCTTTCATTATACTTTATTTATATGATTATTCTGTTTCTACTGGGACATCTTCTTCGATGATAAGATTTTCAATGATGAAGTCTCGTCTTTCAGGGGTGTTCTTTCCTCTGTAAAACTCTAGTAGTTCATTGAAAGCATCTTCTTTTCGAAGAATAACTTGGTCGAGTCGGATATCCTCTCCAATGAAATTCTTAAACTCTTCTGCACTGATCTCTCCTAATCCTTTGAATCGGGTGATTTCAGCTTTAGCTCCAATCTCTTTGATGGCTTTTATTCTTTCTTCGTCTGTGTAGCAGTAGAAAGTTTGTTTTTTGTCTCGCACACGGAAGAGTGGTGTTTGCAAGATATATACATGCCCTTGACGTACTAGATCAGGGAAAAACTGCAAAAAGAAGGTGAGTAGCAGCAAACGGATGTGCATGCCGTCATCATCAGCATCGGTCGCGATGATCACTTTGTTGTAGCGTAGGCCTTCCATTCCGTCTTCGATATTGAGGGCTGCTTGCAGAAGATTGTACTCTTCGTTTTTATATACGATTTCGCGGGAAGAGCCCCAGCTATTAGGCGTTTTTCCTCGCAAACTGAATACAGCTTGATAGGCTACATCACGACATTTTGTGATGGATCCGGAAGCTGACAATCCCTCCGTGATGAAGATGCAGGATTCTGATTGTCTGTCGCCTTTCGTGTCATTGTAGTGTATTCTACAGTCTCTTAATTTTTTGTTGCACAGACTGACTTTTTTAGCTCGCTCTCTGGCAGCTTTTGTGACACCTGCGATTGCCTTACGTTCTTTTTCTGCTTCTTGGATCTTTTGAAGAAGGATATCGACCGTCTCTGGATTCTTGTGTAAGTAGTTATCTAATTCTTTTTTGACAAAATCATTGATGAACTTGTTGACAGAGATGGAACCTTCCAAATCCATATCTTTCGAACCCAGTTTGGTCTTCGTTTGACTTTCGAAAACGGGCTCTTGGACATTGATGGAGATGGCCGCTACGATTCCTTGTCGGATATCGGCTAATTCCATGTTCTTGTTGTAGAATTCCTTGATGGTTTTTCCTATGGCTTCACGGAAGGCAGATTGGTGAGTTCCTCCTTGGGTCGTGTATTGTCCGTTGACAAAGGAGTAGTAATCTTCGCCATATTGTTGGCAGTGTGTGAAGGCAATCTCTATGTCTTCTCCTTTTAAGTGAATGATAGGATAGAGACAATCCTCTATCATGCGTTCTGAAAGCAAGTCTCTCAATCCGTTCTTGGAATGGATCTTCTTCCCGTTGAAAATTAATGTCAGACCTGTGTTGAGGTAGGCATAATTTCGAAGCATGGTTTCGATGAACTCTTCATTGTATTTATAGCCGACAAATAGTTTGTACTGAGGATCATCGTCAGGACGGAAGTAAACCAGCGTTCCGTTTGGCTCGTTCGTGTCTTGCAAATCCGAATCGTAGGTTAGCACACCGCGCGAAAATATTGCAGTTCGCACTTTTCCTTCACGGAAACTCTGTACCTTGAATTCAGAAGATAGTGCATTGACGGCTTTGGTTCCGACACCGTTCAGTCCGACAGATTTTTTAAATACTTTGCTATCGTATTTACCTCCTGTATTCATCATAGAAACGGCATCGATCATTTTCCCTTGAGGTATGCCTCGTCCATAGTCCCTTACCGTGATTGCTCCGTTCTCTAATTTGATATCAATTTGCTTTCCTGCATTCATGCGGAACTCATCGATACTATTGTCTAATACCTCTTTCAGTAGAACATATATACCGTCATCAAAATGTGAACCATCACCCAGCTTACCAATATACATACCTGGACGGAGTCGAACATGTTCCAACCCCTCCAAATGTTTTATACTGTCATCGTCATAATTCCCAATTTGAGAGTTTTCTATTCCGAATTCTAAATCTGCCATAAATACATTTTTTTGCAAATTTATAAAAAATAGGGCATAGTCTTTGCCTTCATCTTGATGTTTTTCTTTGGTCGTCCTTGATAATTTTATGCGCAGTTCAGTAGAGGAATGTTTTTATTCTATTTCCGATTTACAAAGTTTTTTATAATTTTGGAAGTTCGAATGAAAAAATTGGTTTTCGAAAAGGATATCGGATGTGGTTCAATAATATATATAAGAGGATAGGAATTGTCTGCATTTCCTTGTTTTTCTCGGCAAGCGTTTTTGGTGGGGAGGATTTTTTGTGGACGTTCATGAACCATGTAGATAAGAATCGAAAACAAACTGTTGTGGTGATATGTTCTGACTCGATTGATTTAAACAAAAGCGAATTGTATTGTGAAGTGAGTGAGATGCCTTTCTCTCATGCGGAGGGCACTCGACAGATATTTGTAAATCAAAAGGGACGATGGCAGATAGGCAAAAAAGAGTCGGGCGTGAAATTGGGCGAACAGGATCAAAGTTTTGTGTCGTTTATCCTACAGTTCGTTCAAGATCGGGAATTCCAAGTGAATCGAACCGTTTTCCCTTTACCGATCAGTTATCCGTTGATGACGGGCAGCGCTTCGAAGAAAAAACTGGTGATGCCAAGAGACTGGGAAAATGTAAAGCTATCTCAACGTTCGTCTAAGTTCTATTTGTTACAATCGGGCAGACATGCAAATAACAGAAAGATATATGTTCTTCAAGGGGGAATAAAGAAAGAGTATTATAATTTCATCTATATCAACAAGAACTGGTATTTGATTGAGATGGAATTGTATTAAAGACGGGTTCCGAAAAATTACCGTTGTCTCACAAAAAGAATTTAATGAATCCACTAAAAAAAAGCTGTGCGGGAGGGCACAGCTTAATTATATAATGAAAGAAATAATCTTATAACCACTTGTTTGCTTTATACCAATCGATACATTCGATCATCCCTTTCTCCAATGGATAATCTGCAACGAATCCTAACTCTTCTTTGAGCGGTTGGATGTCACATTTCCAGTTTTTAGCCACTAAGATATTGTACTTGTCAATGTTGAGGGTCGGTGTGACGCCAAATAAACCACCTATCTTGTCGAATGTGTAGCAGACTAATTTGGCCACGCATTCAGGTATCTTGAGCGTGAGGGCTTTAACGCCTAATAACTTCTTGCATAATGCTGCATATTCATCAGAGGTCCACACGTCTCCATCAGCTACGAAATAGGCTTTCCCGTATGCTTTCTTTTCAATCGATAGAAAGATGGTCTTCACTAAATCTTTTACATATATAAAGGTGATGTATTGTGGCGTATAGCCGATGCCAGGATTTAGGTGATTGCTCAGGGTCTGAAGCATGACGAAATAATCTTTTTCTTTTGGACCATATACACCTGTCGGACGAAGAATCGTATAGTGAAACTGATCTGGATCCAGGGATTGAATGAAGCGTTCGGATTTGAGTTTGCTCATACCATAGTAGGTGTTTGGCTTGGGCTCATCATCTAGACAGATCTCTTTTAGGGTGATTTTGTCCCCGTCACCGAAGGCGGAAAGACTACTCATATAGACAAAATGGTCGGGGATCATTTCGGTCTCGATAAGCGCATTGATTAAGTTTTGCGTGTATTGAAAATTGACGACATCAAAATCGGTTTTTTGTTTACATTTGGTGAGACCCATGGTGTGAACCACATAATCCCACTTGCCGAAGGACTCTTTTTGTTTGAGAAGTGTTTTTTTGAGTTCATCAATGTTTCCGTAGGGAAGATCTATGAAGTTAGGATTCAATCCTGCCAAGTTGGATTTGCTGCTGTTCGAACGCATGGCAGCCCATGTGTCAAAGCCTCTGTTGATAGCTTCTTCAACGACAAAACTTCCGATAAAGCCATTGGCTCCTGTGATGAGTATTTTCATGGTGATTTATTTTATTGCTAAATAAAAAGTACAAGTTTGGAAAGTGAATTTTTTTATCTCGACAGAAGAGAAACCGCAGTTGAGCAATAGTTTCTTCATCTCTTCTCCTTGTGGGAATGCCGCAATGGAATTTGGTAAATAATCGTATGCCAGTTGGTCTTTTGAGATGAGTTTGGCTAAAATAGGGATGCCTATTTTAGTGTAGAACTTATAGCCAAGTTTAAATATCCAGTTTTCAGGTTCTGTCATTTCCAGGATGGCAATGACTCCACCTTTACGAAGTGTTCGGTTGATCTCTTTCAGTCCTTTGCTTAAACTGGAGAAGTTACGAACGCCGAAAGCTATGGTAGCGGCATCAAAAGAGTCCGATTCTAAGGGGAGTTCTGTGGCATCGCCATATTGAAAATGTATTTTTTCGGATAGGCCGAGTTTTTGAACTTTCTCTCGTCCCACGTTCATCATACCTTCTGATATATCTACGCCAAGAAGATAATCGGCTTGAAGAGAAAGACTAGCGACAATGGCAAAATCGCCCGTTCCGGTTGCCACATCTAAAATGCGTTGCGGATTAAATGAGGCGAGTCGTTCAATTGCTTTCCGTCGCCACCGACGATCTTGTCCCAGGGACATAAGATGGTTCATGGGATCGTATGTTCCCGCAATATGATCAAACATTTTGGAGATTTGTTCTTTCTTACATTCGTGACTATTGTAAGGGAGAACGTCTTCGCACTTAAATTCAGACATATATTTAGTTTATCAATGATTCACTTATGCAAAAGTATTAAAATGATAGAACTACACCAAGAGGTGTCATTGGTAAATTGTAAAGATTTTGTAGGGGATGTCTTTGAAGATTTACTATATTTGCAGTCGGAATGATCAAAATGAAATTGCAATGAATGAAGAAATAGAAGAGATTTTAAGACAGGAAGCTCAGTCTGTGTTGAATATTCCCGTAACTGATCAGTTTGAAAAAGCCATCGATATGATTGTGGAGCATGTCCATAAGAAGAAAGGTAAGTTGGTGACAAGTGGAATGGGGAAAGCGGGTCAGATCGCTTTGAATATTGCGACTACATTTAGTTCGACGGGAACTCCCTCGGTTTTTTTGCATCCAAGTGAGGCACAGCATGGTGATTTAGGATTGTTGCAACCCAATGATTTAATGCTGCTGATCTCTAATTCGGGTAAAACAAGAGAGATTGTTGAGTTGATATCGCTGGCAAGAGGATTGTATCCAGATGTCCAATTCATTGTTATTACAGGAAACAAAGATAGTCTTTTGGCTGTTGAGGCAGATGCTTTGTTATATACAGGTAATCCTAAGGAGGTGTGCTCGTTGGGTCTTACGCCAACAACATCGACCACTGTCATGACTGTTATAGGAGATGTGTTGGTGGTGGGTACAATGAAGAGAATAGCATTTTCTAATGAAGAATATGCGAAAAGGCACCATGGAGGTTATTTGGGTGAAAAATCGAGAGGACAAATTAAAAAATAATAGAAAAATTTTGGAGCATAAAAAAATAGTTATATCTTTGCACCGCATTTGAGAAACGAAAGTTAATCAATGCAAAGACAAAAAGGCTGGCCTCTTCGTCTATCGGTTAGGACAAGAGATTTTCATTCTCTAAAGAGGGGTTCGATTCCCCTAGAGGCTACAAGTAAAAAATAAAAAAAATAAAGAAATAAAGTAAAGAGATGGCAAATCACAAATCATCAATCAAAAGAATCAGACAGACTGAGAAGAGAAGATTGCAAAATAGATATTATGCCAAGACTGCTCGCAACGCTGTTCGTGATTTACGAGCTACAACTGATAAGAAAGCAGCTGAAGAGGCATTGCCAAAAGTATCTTCTATGTTAGATAAATTGGTTAAGACAAATGTTATTCATTTGAATAAAGCTTCTAACTTGAAGTCTAAGTTAGCTAAGATGGTTAACAAACTTTAATCAGTTTACAGATCAGATATAAAAGTTCCGCTTCGGTGGAACTTTTTTTTTGCTTTATAGGTTGGGTGGATCCTACTTTATGATAGATGATTCGGTTTGAACTACCGTAATCATTCCTTACAATTTTGGGTGCTACTGTTGATGTTGTCTATGACATATTTCACTCTATGACATATTTTTAAGGTGGGGTAAGCGTAGTTACCCCACCTTAAGTTCCAAATTCGTGTGTATTCTTAGTGTGAATCTATCTGTGTTGAGATAGAATTAAAGGATCAGAATTAGAATCTGTGCCGATAAGATTCGTAAGAACATTGTGAGTGGATATACGGTGGCGTATGCTGTGGATTGAGCTTGTATTGGCGCAATAGAGTTAGCATATTCCAATGCAGGAGGATTGGTTGTCACACCAGAAAGGAGTCCGCATATTTTTAAATAGTTCACTTTCATGAATCGAGCAACAATGGAAATGGTGATTGCAGGAACAAATGTGATGATCATACCATAAAGCATCCAAACATATCCACCATTTGAAAATGTTTCTACGAAATTGGTACCTGATGATAATCCTACACTTCCCAAGAATAGAATAATTCCCAGTTCTTTCATTAAGGCATTCGCGCCAGGGGTCATGTAGAAGTTAATATCGAAGACACGTCCTTTGTGTCCTAATATTAATGCAACAATTAGAGGACCACCAGCTAATCCCAGTTTGGCTGAAGCGGGAAGACCTGGGATGGCAAATGGAATGCTTCCCAAAAGGATTCCCAGAAAAATTCCAAGGAAGATGGCAACGACATTAGGCACAGCTAATTGTTGTAGTGAGTTACCTATTTCTTTCTGAATGTCTGGTAATAATGTTTTTTTACCGACGACTCTTACTGTATCGCCTAATTCAACTGTAGTGTTGAGTGTGGGCAGGATCTCCATACCTGCACGGAAAATACGTGTGATATTGGCCTCGTAACGTCTGTAAATACCAATTTGTTCAATGGTTCTTCCTGCAATTTTTCTGTTCGTAACTAATACTTCAAACATGGCAAGAGTTCCGTCCACTTCTTTTTTCATTCCGACTTCTACAGGACCAACGGTCATTTCCAGGTTCGAGATATAATCTTTGGAGGATACACCATAGATGACATCGCCTTCTTGTAATGTGTCATCATCGTGGAATATATCAAATTGACCGTTACGTAGGACACGAGAAAGGACAATTTTCTGTCCAAACATCTCTTTGAAATCTTTTATGGTTCTTCCGATTAGGTTGGTGTTGGTGACTTTCACCTGCACACTTTCTAATTTTCCTAATTTATTGTTGGCTATCTGTTCTGTGTATTTTGCTTCTTCATCTTTTGTGTTAATCTTAAAAAATGCTTTGATGAGTAGCATGGTTGAGATTATTCCAATAACACCGAATGGATAAGCCATTGCATAAGCCATACCGGATTGTTCTATACCTAGAGGATTCTCACCAAGAGCTTGTTGTGCGGCACCTAAACTTGGGGTGTTTGTGACAGCACCCGATAGAATACCGACAATCACAGATTTGTCCAAGCCTGTCGCATAGTACAAACAAATGGTGGCGATAACTCCAAGAATGATGTACAAAACGGCTAACAGGTTAAGTTTCATGCCATCATTTTTGAACGAACCAGCAAAACGGGGACCTACACTAATTCCAATGGAATAAACAAATAAAATCAATCCAAATTCTTTTACAAAGCTTAAAATCTGTGGGTCGAGTGGGGTAGATCCAAAATAGTTTTTGGCATGGGAAAGGAAGATTCCAATGAATAGAACTCCTGCAATTCCGAGTCGAACTCCTTTAATGGAAAGTTTACCTAATGATAAACCTACAAATGCTGTTATACATAAGTAAATAAGTATAGAGGCAATGTTTGTCCCTGCAAAAAGATTTACAATGAATTCCATATCAAGCTCTGTTTTTTTTGTATATTGAATTTTTATGCAAAAATAATCTTTTTATAAATTGGTTGTATAATTGCAGGGATAAAATATGTTAAAAAGCATATTTATTTTTGGGCTATGTCATCGTATATTTTTTGAAGATAAGCTTTCCCTTGTTGCAGTAGTACGTTATTGGTAGAGTAGATGGCTTGGTTTGCTCCACAGTCGTAGCGTGCCGTGTCGTTTTCTGTGATGAGACCAAAGCCATCAATATATGAGTAGAATGCATAAGAAGGGTAGGCATCATCTAATATGTTATGGCTGAAAGAAAACTCATCGGCCGATATATTCAATTGATGCAGTAGTGTGGAGGCTAAGTCTATTTGACTGCAGGTTTTTGTAACGATTTGAGGTGATTGTATCACGCCTCCTAACCAGATCATAGGAATGGCATATCGCCAAGGATCAGAGTTGTCTAAATCAAATGGGTAACGATATGCGTGATCGGGAAGAATGATGACGAGAGTATTCTCCCATATCGCTTGTTTCTTCAGATCCTCTATAAAGTTTCCGATGCAGCTATCGGTGTAGTGAACAGAGTTAGGGTAAGGTTCATCAAGCACATGAGATGGTACATCGAATGGTTCATGGCTATTCAGCGTCAGTATGGTTTTGAAGAAAGGTGTTTGTGCCTCCGCTAAATCTTTTTTCACACGGTTGAATAATACATGGTCGTAGGCTCCCCATTTAGCGGACATCTCGCTTCCTTTGAAATCATGATTGTTGATGATTGTTTGGTAATCAGCCGTTATCAGATAGGAGTGTAGGTTGGTGAAATTGTCATCCCCTCCATAATAAAAGGCTGTATGATAGCCGTTTTGTCGTAACTTTTGAGTGAGTATTGGTGTGTTTTGTGTCTTGTTGGGGTATTTCATAAGTGAGTTGGTGGGTTGTGCGGGGTAACCGCTAAGGATCGCCACCAATCCTCTGTCTGTTCGAAAACTGCTAGCGTAGAAGTTTGTGAAACAAATTCCCTCCTGAGTGTATTTACATAAATTAGGAGCCACGCCACTCTTTCCTCCTAGCGTCTCAATCATGTTGGACCCGATTCCTTCCATTATGATAAGAATTATATTCGGTTGTTGATTGAGTAGTACCGTATGTGTATTTGTCGAATCTTTAGGTGTGTTGAGAAGCGTAACAAGTTGTATGGCTTCTTCGTCGGGCATGAATCGGTATTGTTTGTCGAAATCATTCTCTTTTGTACATGAGTTTATGAAGTTCCATGTAGGATTGATCGCTGCATGGTTGAGAAATGTTGATTTGCTGAAATAGACGAATCCGGCATTCATGGTGGAAACGCTGATGCCACCTCTGATTAATACGAAGATAAGAGCAGAGAATAACAGAAGTGGTAACGTTGTGATATAGGATGGAGGGAAATCACTATCTATTTTCTTTAAGAACAATTTGTAGAACTTGTACAATAGATAGATGTAGATAATTAGAGAGATGCCTGCAGCTACGTATTCGGTCCATGTGCCGCTCGCCATGGCATCTTTAGGATTTCTTAGATAGAAGAGAGGCGTAGTGTCTATTCTGAATCCCCAGTATTTGTAGAGGAACAGATCGGAAACGAACAGAATAGAAAGGAAGATGATTAAAAGATATGAATATCCGTTGACAGTAGGTTTTAACCATCTGGAAGATTTTGTGAAACAAGAAATAAAAAGGAGCAGAATAGGAAGAATAGAGCAATACCCAGCTGCAGAAAGATCCATACAGAAACCATGGGTGATTGTTCCTATCCAATCACTTATGCCATGTTGTTTCGTTTCATTAAATTGATATAGTAGAAAGATGGGTTTTTGTAAGACAAAAACAATTACCCAATAAGCATAATATAATATGGCAAATTTAAATCTTTCCTTCATTTCTCTCTTTTCCTACTTTCCTGAACTAAGAATAACGCTTCTTCTTTAATAGAGGTTGGCAGATTTACCTCTCTGATCTGTAGGCTTTTCAACCATCCGCTCACATCGTACTCCTTGAGTGTGTAGAATACCTCTTCAAACTGTTTTATCTCTTCTTCAGTGTACGACTCAGGGTCTCTATTCTTAAAGAGGTCTAATTCTTCATCGTCGTAATATTCAGCCTGAATAGTTGTATTGATTAATATGTCTTTTTCACATACCTCATGCTGACCGCAGCATTCGCCTGACTCGATAGCCTTTCTTCGTTCTTCAGACAGGTCGGTTCTGCTTAGGATTTGCTCTTTTGTCTCTTTTTCGCTCTTAGTTATTTTCTTTTTCCTTTGATTTATATAGAACAAATAAGAGAAAAGAATGGTAATGAAAATAATCAGTAATACAAGCGTCTTCATGTTACAAAGAGTTAATACATTCAGTAAGTTTCATGCTGTTTGAACCTTTTATCAAAACCAATGAGTTTTGAAGTGGATGACCATGGAGGTAGTCATTCAGCGCAGTTACGTCATTAAATTTTGTGGCTTTAGGACAATTCGTTTGGGCGAAATTCGGACCAATCAAGAATATGTTAGTTATAGAAGAGTCATTTAGTTTATCTGCTATTTTTTGATGTTCGGTAGTACTGATGACCCCTAGTTCTTTCATGTCGCCCAAGATGACTGATTTATTGCTTTTCTGAATAAGTATAAAGTTA
Organism: Paludibacteraceae bacterium; assembly: GCA_045113275.1. Lineage (GTDB taxonomy): Bacteria > Bacteroidota > Bacteroidia > Bacteroidales > Paludibacteraceae > UBA1181. Next base: position 9,349 of record JBGUIU010000286.1, on the reverse strand, counting down.
TCGAGCGATGCGTTCATGCTGGTTGGGTTAGCATTGTAAGCATCGATGATTAATTCGTTGTTTGCTGTTTTTTTGAATTGAGAACGATTGTTTGTTGGTTCGTAGGCTTCTAGTGCAGCAACGATTTGACTGTCGGCAATCTGGAATGTTTTGCCGATGGCGATGGCTGCCAGAACATTCTCAAAGTTATATCGTCCGATTAGGTTGGTTTGAATTTGTTGTTCCTTCCATTGAATAGCGAGGAATGGGTCGGAACTTAGGATTGTGGCATCTGTGTCGGTTCCTGTTCCATAGGCGATAGAGGACAACTCTTTCTCAGCAATTACCTTCTTTAGGATTTCATTTCCTTGGTTGAAGAAGGCCTTCCCGTTGTGTTCTTTTAGGTAGTCGTATAACTCACTTTTTGTTTTGATGACACCTTCAAACGATCCGAAACCTTCGATGTGTGCTTTTCCCACATTTGTGATGATACCGTAGTTTGGACATGCGATATTGACCAAGGTTTTGATTTCTCCTGGATGATTGGCACCCATTTCGATAATAGCCATCTCATGCTCTTTTTTTAGTTGAAGGAGCGTGAGAGGAACACCGATGTGGTTGTTCAGATTGCCTTGGGTGTATAGAATATTGAACTTTTGCTTAAGAACGCTAGCAATTAGTTCTTTTGTCGTTGTTTTTCCGTTTGTCCCCGTTATTCCAATGATAGGGGTATTGAGGGTTTTTCTATGAAGCGTAGCTAATTGTTGTAAGGTAGAAAGACAATCATCTACATAGAATATATTTTTTTCGTCGGCATATTCTTTTTCGTCAACAAATGCGAAAGCGCATCCCTTTTCAATAGTTTCTTTCGCGAATTTGTTACCATTGAAGTTAGCCCCTTTTAAGGCAAAGAAGATTGCTCCGTTGGGGCAATTTCTACTGTCGGTTGTAATTGTGGGATGTTGAAGAAACAGTTGGTATATTTGTTCGATTTTCATAATCATTAGAAATAAAAATAAAGGACAATTGGATGTAGGAGAAAGAAAAAAGCCCCTTATAAAAAGGGGCTTTCTCATTATGATTGATACATTATCTTACATCACCATCTTCTGCACCTACCTTACTCATAGCGCAACGGAATCCGATATCGCTTCTACTTTCTGTTTGTTCCAAGTATCTTCTTTGACCTGGATTCAACCAGTATGCACGATCTTTCCATCCACCACCCTTATATACACGAGCTGTATTAGAGATTTTAGATGTCAACATTCCTTCTGCGTCATTATCTGGATCATACAACTTCTTAGTAGAGATGTCAGGATCGTTAACAACTTTCCAGTTTTGTCTCTCCAAAGCACTTGCTGCATCACCATCTTTGTAGTTACGTACATCCATTCTGATGTATTTTTCCATTTCGGTGTCTTTAGAAACTGGGTAGTCAAATACTACACGTCCTAAGCTATCGATTCTAGGAACCTTAACTGTTTGTCCGTCGATAGTAGTTTCTTCCTTGATAGCAACTTTGTATTCGTTACCACGGAATGGGTTGTACTCTTGAACATCATCGCTTGACAATACACGATATACATCCAATACCCACTCGTTTACGTTACCTGCCATACAGTACAAACCGAATTCATTTGGCCAGAATGCATCTACTGGAGCAGTGATTGTTGCATGGTCGTTCAAGTGACCACCCATACCCATCATATCACCACGTCCACGAACGTAGTTAGCATACATTTGACCTTTAACCTTCTTGGAAGGGTTACGCATTTGGTGACCATACCAAGGATACATCTTCTTCATCTCGTAGTTTTCCTCTCCTTCGATTGCTTTTGTACCATAAGCTGCATATTCCCATTCAGCTTCGGTTGGGAGACGGAACTTAGGAAGAAGGACACCATCAGACATGTTTGTCTTTCTTACGTTTCCGTAAACGTCAGTCATAGGTTTCTTTCCTTCAGTTGGTTTGTAATCGCCCTTCATAATGTATTTTTGTGTATTAAATACTTGGTTTTGAGCGATATCATTACCATCTGTGTTTCCTTTCAATGCTTGGAAGTCTGTGTATTGGATAATACCAGCTTCAGCCATTCTCATTTCATTTACACGGTCAGTACGCCAGATAGAGAAATCAACACATTGCTCCCAAGAAACACCTACAACTGGATACCAGTTATAAGCAACGTGAGAGAAATAGAAATCCAAATATGGTTCGTTATATGCTAATTCCTCGCGCCATACTAGTGTATCAGGATATGCTTTTTCAACGAATTCTGGATTGTTATGGAATACATTAGACATCCAGTGCAAATATTCTCTCCAGTTTACGTTACTTACTTCATATTGGTCCATATAGAAGGAAGCAACCGTTACTCTTCTTGGAATATTATTCCAATCACCAATAACATCCTCAATTACACGTCCTTGAGTAAATGTTCCACCCTCGATAAATACCATTCCTGGAGGGGTATCTTGTTCATAACCATTAACAACTTGGAAACCACCGTTTTCCTTGTCGTTATATTTCCATCCTGTGGTGTTTGACACTTTTGAGTTTTTCAACCCCTTGTCCTTGCAAGACGATAAAGTCGTACCTACAATTAACAGCATCAACGCCATTTTAAATAAACTTACGTGTCTCATAGCACTATAAATAAAATAAGATAATGTTTTACGTTTCAATATTTCAATAACTCTGTTTCTCTATTTTTATTGTATTTAAAACAAAAAAAATAACTACTCTATTTTTTGCGTTTTAAAGTAGTGGACAAAGATATATATTTTATATTTTTGTGAAAAATATTTTTGATAGATTTTTTTAAAGAATTTTAATACATCTCTTTTTCAATAGTTGAATTTATGATTAAAAAAGGTAGTGTATCAGTGGATTATAGGTCAAAATATCCTATCGTGATGGGAATTTTGAATGTTACGGATGATTCTTTTTTTTCTTCTTCTCGATGTCAGAGTGCTGCAGAATTACTTAAAAAAGTTGATTTATTTACAAATAATGGTGTGTCAATTCTGGATGTAGGTGCTTGTTCAACACGTCCGGGTGCTGCATTTGTTTCTGAAAAAGAGGAGAAGGAACGGTTGCTCCCTGCTTTGGAGGTGTTGAGAAATCATTATCCAGATAGTATCATTTCAGTGGATACGTTCAGAGGGAATGTTGCACGTAAGGTGGTTGAGGAGTTTGATGTGGATATTATAAATGATGTCTTTTCTTTTGATAAAGATGATGCCATGTTGGATGTGGTTGCATCATTAAATAAAACGTATGTGTTGATGCATTCTGAGGAGATTAATGTGGGGAAGGATGATTTTATGAGTGAAATTTTTCGTTTCTTTGTAAAGAAAATAAAAATATTGGAAGATCGCGGTGTAAAGGATATCATTATAGATCCGGGGTATGGCTTTGGTAAAACGATGGAGCAGAATTTTCAGCTCTTATCTCATCAATCTGAGCTATTACAGTTGGGATATCCGATTCTTGCTGGATTGTCGCGTAAGCGTATGGTTTGGCAATCCTTAAATGTCAAAGTTGAGGAGGCATTGAATGGTACTACCGTGTTGAATACAATTGCCTTGCAGCAGGGCGCTCATATCTTGAGAGTCCATGATGTTAAGGAGGCAATGGAAGCTGTTAAATTATGGTCTTTATGTCAAAATAATCATTAAGGAATAAAAGTATATGCGTTTTGAAATTCGTTTTGTAGATATTGTTGATATTGTTCTTGTTGCTTTTCTGTTATACAAGACCTATAAAATGCTGAATGGAACTACGGCGATTAGAGTATTCTTTGGTATTCTGGTTTTCGTACTTGCATGGCTGATGGTGAGCTTTGTATTTGAAATGCAACTGATGGGCGGTTTGATGAATCAGATTGTCAATGTGGGTGCTATTGCACTGATTATTCTGTTTCAGGACGAATTAAGACGATTCCTTTCCATGATTGGATCAAAAGATAATTTTGTCTTGCGTTTCTTCGGTAAATTATTCTCCTCTAAAAAACAAGGTGTTATGGATACCGATGCTATGCAGGTGGTTATCGGATGTAGAAACTTGTCTAGAAAAAAGATTGGTGCTTTGATAATCTTCAAAAGAGGGGATGATTTAAAAAGTATCGAGGTCACGGGTGAAACGCTAAATGCAGTGATCAGCTCTCGTCTGATTGAAAATATATTCTTTAAGAATTCACCTTTGCATGATGGTGCAATGATTATTTCTGGTAATAAAATATTGAGTGCGGGTTGCATTCTGCCGGTTTCGCATAGTTTGAATGTCCCAAGGGAGTGCGGTTTGCGTCATCGTGCTGCTTTGGGTATGTCAGAAAAGTATGATTCGATATCAGTTATTGTGTCGGAAGAAACGGGTAATATTTCAGTTGCTCAATCGGGACAGTTGAAATTAAACATTACACCAGATGAGTTGGAGGCTATTTTGACGGGTGGTAATATTAATAAGATGTAAGTATGAGTGATATAATAATTAAGGCGGAACATATTTCCAAGAGGTTTGACAGTTTACAGGTGTTGAATGATGTATCACTGGAGATTCAACGGGGAGAGTTTGTCTCTATTGTAGGTCAAAGTGGTGCTGGGAAAACTACGTTGTTGCAGATTCTTGGCACGTTGGACAAACCAACTTCGGGGGAAGTGTATATTCATCAATCTTCTGTATTCGATTTGTCAGAAAAGGAGATGGCATCGTTTAGAAATCTTCATATAGGTTTTGTTTTTCAATTTCATCAGTTGTTGCCTGAATTTACTGCACTTGAAAATGTGATGATTCCAGCTTTGATAGCCAAGAAGTCTAAGGAGGAGGCCAAAGAGGAAGCTATGCAACTCCTCTCTTTTTTAGGAATGACTCAAAGAGCCTCTCACAAACCGAATGCGTTGTCAGGAGGAGAACGTCAGCGTATTGCAGTTGCCCGTGCCTTGGTGAATCGTCCGGATGTATTGTTGGCCGATGAACCTTCCGGTAGTTTGGACTCCAAGAATAAGGAGGAACTTAATCGTCTTTTCTTGCAGTTGAAGTCGGAACTTAATCAGACGTTGGTGGTGGTGACACATGATATGGAAATGGCCTCTGTCTCTGATCGTATCTTAAATATGCAGGATGGTAGGTTTGTATAGAGAATATCGACTTTCTTCGATAATATACGTATTTCTGTACTCTTTGTTTGTCTTTTCAAAATATTAATTTACTTTTGTATCTGCTTAATCTTATTTTGATGAAAAAATGTTCCAATACGTGTTGCACGAGGTTTTATAATGTAAAAAACTGGTTGATTGAACGTTGTGATGATTTTTTGAATTTGTTTTATCCTCGATTGTGTATTGGGTGTGGTGAAATATTGAATAAGCATGAGCGGGATTTGTGTTTAAGATGTTTGATGCAACTTCCTGTGATTTCAGAATCTAAGTTGATAGAAAATTTCATAGAAGAGCGATTCTATGGACGTGTAAAAGTTGAAGAGGCTATTTCTTATTTGTTTTATGAGAAAGAGACAATGTCTCAACATGTTTTACATGAAATAAAATATCATGGTGGGAAAGAGTTAGGGTACAGACTTGGTAAAATGTTTGGCGAACATGTGCGCCGTTCGTGGTTTCAGCATGTGGATGCTTTGGTACCGGTGCCGTTGCACCCTAATAAATTAAAACAGAGAGGGTACAATCAAAGTGAGTGGATAGCTAAAGGGTTGGCAGAGGAGTTGAAAGTGCCAGTGTGGACGGACGTCTTGGAGCGTTCGGTGGAAAATCCGACACAGACAAAAAAGAATGCAATTGAGCGTTGGGAAAATGTGAAGGGGATCTTTCAATTAAATTGTAATCGTGATATTGAGGGAATGCATCTGGTGATTGTAGATGATGTGATGACTACAGGTTCTACGATTGAAGCCTGTATCTTACCTTTATCAACAGTGAGAGATATAAAAATCAGTGTAGCTACTTTAGCTGTTGTGGATTAGTATTTAATATTGAAAAAAATAAATAAATAATAGTGTTTAATTTAAAATTAGTAGAAATGAAAAATTTGAAATTTTGGTCATTGTTAATGGCTTTGGTATTTGGATTGTCATTCGGCTTCGTTTCTTGTGGTGATGATGATGATGATACACAGGATTCATCTGTAGTGGAAAAAAGTACAATCGAAAAGGGTCAGAACTTTTATAAGGATTTGGTAAATACTGCTTCTGATGATGCTACAACAAGAGCTGCTGCTATTACTTCTGTAGTGGTTGCTGCTGCTGAGTACACTACACACAAGAGTGACGCAGAGTGGACAACTAATTTCCTTGCAGGTGTTGCTATGGAGAAGTATGGTGTAACAGATGCTGTTGCTAAGACAGAAGAGTACCAAAACAAGGTAAAAGCTGTAAAAGATGTGTTGGATGCAGGTTTCACTGCTGAGAACGTATCAAATGTATTGATTCAGTTATCTGACTTTATCGCTTCAAAATAAGATTGAACCGAGGTCAATACGATATGGGACGCTGGCTTTGGCTGGCGTCCTTTTTATTTGTCTTTATGCTTTATATATCGAGTGGGGATCCACGCAACAAGGATTCCGATAGCTAATACGGAGAATAAGATAAGGCATATGTCTGATAATTGAACTGATACAGGATAAGCATTGATTAAGAACGTACCTTCCTCCGATTCAGTTCCTAGTTTTAACCATCCAAAGATTTGCTGGGACAAGCATAGAATCACACCTAATATAATACCCAAAAGGGCACCGATTGCACTGATCAACCATCCTTCGATTAAAAATACCCTTTGAATAAATGATTGCGTCGCTCCTAAGTTTTGGAGAGTGATGATATCTTTCTTTTTCTCTAATATCAACATGGAAAGGGAGCCGATGACATTAACGGTAGCAATTAATAAGATGAAAAATAGGATAAGGAAGGTAATCCATTTCTCTATTTTCATCATTCGATAGAATTCTTCATGTTGTTGTTCTTTATTGCTGACTACATAGTCATTCCCGAGCACTTCTTTTATTTTCTCTTGTGCTTGTTGAATATCTGCTTGTTCCTTGACGTTCAGTTCTATGGCGGTGACAACATTTCCGTATTCGAATAATTCTTGTGCATATTTTATGGGCAGGAATGCGTATTTGCTGTCAATCTCCAGTTGATGGGTAGCATAGGTTCCTCCTATATATACGTGTTCTACGTTGAAAGAATTTTCCGGATTGGCTACGTTTACTTTTGTCGCATATTTAGGTGCGTATAATGAAATGGGGGAGGTGAAGCTGATACTGCCATTTATTTGATTAAACAGAGCTGTACCAAGTACTGTATATACGCCTTCGGTATCTTCCAAAAGGAAGTTTCCCATATCTGTGATCGATTGGGTAGGAATGAGGTCTGTGTAGTTGTTGGATACTCCCTTAAGAATGACCGATGTTTGTTTGTCTTTATGCCTGATTAGCGCATTCTCTTCTAGAATTTCGCAGGTGGTTTGAATGCAGTCTAATGTTTTTAACTGTTCTAATGGCAATGTTGGATCAAATGTCTTGCCCTCTTTTATCGTGATTTTTATGTCTGGATCGAATGAGGATATGACATCAGAAATAAGCTGCTGAAATCCGTTATATACGGATAACGTGCAGACAAGCGCAAGTGTAGCCACACAGATACCGCCGGCACAAATCATAGAGATGATGTTGATGATATTATAACTCTTTTTAGAGAAGAGATATCGTAGGGCGATAAAAAACTGTAGCTTCATATATCGGATTGGGGTGTGTCTTGATTATTATTTAGACCCCTCAGGTTTTTGATTGATACCCAATAAGCGATCTATATTTTCCAGATAATCCAACGAGTCATCAATGAAGAATGTGAGTTCTGGAGTCTGTCTCAGTTGATAACGTGTACGTTGAGATAGATCATAACGAATTGCCTTAGTGCTTTTTTGAATCATACCCATGATCTCTTCCTGCTTTTCGTTAGGGAAGATGCTGAGATAAACACGGGCGATGCTAAGGTCGGGTGTGACTGTTACAGAAGTGACAGAGATAAGGACACCGCTTCCTTCTGATTTGGTGAATTTTTGAAAAATATCGCTTAGTTCCTTTTGAACAAGTCGATCTATTTTGTTTTTTCTTGTTGTTTCCATAATTTTGCATTCAATCATTTACCTTGCAAAGGTAATATTTTAAATAGAAACTACAATCTATCGAAGTGAATTGCCAATTTTTTAACTTCTTTTTTGTTTCTTTTTTATGTCTATTTGTTTAATGGAGGGGAATCCTCGTAATGAATTTTTTATGTATGAATCCTGATTTGAAGTATAAGGTTGCTCTTACTATGGTTAGGGGTGTCGGACCTTTGATTGCGAAAAAACTGATTTCATCGTTTGGTACTGCTGAGATGATATTTACATCTTCGAAGAAAAGTTTAGAAGCCGTTCCTGGTGTGGGAAGTATTTTGGCGGAGCAGATAAAAAAGCCAGGTTTGTTGGAACGTGCAGAGAAAGAACTCTCTTTTATAGATAAGATAGGAGGGGATATTATATGTTTCGAGGATCCTGATTATCCTAGTCGTTTACTTGATTGTGATGATTTACCTATTGTGTTATATCGAAAAGGAGCGATGAAGGTTAATGCTAATCGTGTCTTGGGGGTTGTTGGAACAAGAAAGATGACATCGTATGGGAAAAAGATGGTAGAAGAGATTCTAGAGGAGTTGGCCTGTCGTTTCCCTGATCTTTTAGTGATAAGTGGGTTGGCTTATGGTGTGGATGGCTGTGCTCATCGTAAGGCGGTGGAGTTAGGCCTGCAGTCAATCGGTGTTGTCGGACATGGTCTGGATATGCTATATCCTGCAGAACATAGAGCTCTTGCTAATAGGATGATGCAAAATGGAGGTTTGTTATCTGAATTTCATTCCAAGAGTGTTATTGACAGAAAGAATTTCGTGTCGCGTAACCGAATTATTGCAGGCATGAGTGATGTGGTGCTGGTGGTGGAGTCGGGCATGAGGGGTGGAGCATTGCTGACAGCTGAGTTTGCCAATTCATATAATCGTGATGTGTGTGCGGTGCCAGGGAAAGTGGGGGATCCTTATTCCATGGGATGTAATCAGTTGATTAAAACCAACCGAGCGGTGATGGTAGAGTCGTCAGATGATATAATCGCCCTAATGAACTGGGACGAACAACAGGAGAGCAAGGGGAAGGTGCCGGTTGCTATTTCTACTCTTTTGAATTTAACAGAGAAGGAACGGTTGGTTGTGAGTGCGTTAGAGATAGAAGATAAGATGCAGGTGAACCATTTGTCTCGTAAATTACAAATCTCGATGGGTGAATTATCGTCTCTTTTGTTTGAAATGGAAATGAAAGATTT
>JBGUIU010000285.1:0-2744 GCA_045113275.1 Paludibacteraceae bacterium | reverse complement strand
AACAATTTGTAATCAATTCAAATATCAAGGGAAGGGTACGACTGATTATTTTTACCCTCTTTACGGAACAAGAGGCCCAGCCTCCCTATGTGCTCAAGACTACCCCAGACTGGATTTCAAACTTCCTAAGAGTCTGATGTACAGAGATATAAAACCAGTCCTGATGGGTGTAGAATCCTTCATGAGCTTCTATCCGGAGAAATGCTACTACCTGGGATTGATGGAGTTTGCCCGGTACATCCAGAGCCTCAGCGATGAATTTCCCAAGTGGATCTACGTCAAGATAGACGATGACTGCTATATGAAATTCTCTTTCGACCACTTCCAGCGAGGAAGGAAACAGCACTCCGGCTATGCCTACTATCAGTGGGAAAGCATCGTAAGAGAGGATGAAGCCAGCCAGGGAGTCATTGCGTGTTAATAACTAAAAGAAAAGCGGAAAACAAACAAAACAATTTAAAAATTAAAGCATTATGATTTGTAATAGATATGAAGTAAAAAATGAGGATAATGTACATATATTTTATCCTATGTTGGAAGAGAATAAGGAAAATGTGAAAGTAAATTTTATGATTCCTAAAGATGCAAAGAAACAGTTTGCTGCACCTTTCATTTCCTTTGAAGATAAAGTATTGTTTGCTCTTTCTGATGTTAATAAGTTGATTTGTACTGTTTATTATCAAAGATTTATACATTGTACCAAAGAAATATATCCAGATTTTATCTGCGTGAAGGTAAAGGGAAATAAATATGTAAAATTTAAGTTTGAGTATTTTTTAACCACAGATAAAGCACAGATTCCATTCGTAAATTATCTAGCTATTGATATTGTAGGCAAAGAACAAGCTTCTCAATGTCAAGTATGTATAGAAGAAGAATAAAATACTGAATATATTAAAATAAAACTTTTCACTACCATTTAAATAATTGGTTTTTTTAGTTTCATAATTTGAATTGAAAATTAGCGAGTTTGGAACCCATCCTATGTGATATAGGGTGGGTTTCGTTTATGCCGCAGATTGAAAATTTACGCCGCAGATTGAATGAACGTTCAATTTGCGGCGTTCCTTCGTCTAGTTTTTATTTTGAATGTTGGGGCAAATGTAACGTGGTCTCGGCATAGGTACCGTAGAGCAATCAGGGCTGGCAGAAATTTGTTTGAGCACATCACTTTCTTGCAAATAATAACAATTTCATATCCATATTTTAGAAAAGTTTTATATCTTTGCTTGTGATTTTGATTGAAAATCCAAAGTACTACTTGTGATTTTGATTGAAAATCCAAAGTACGGACCTCAAAAATTACAAAGCATGATAGAGCGTATATTAAAGATTAACAATGAATTAGATGGAAGTATATTCCTTTTTGGAGCTCGACAGACAGGAAAATCTACAATGCTGCGCCAACAGTTCCCAACTTCTATTTATATCGACCTGCTCGACACTGAAATAAAAAACCGGTTTAGTCGTCGTCCAGTACTTCTCTACGAGATGCTGAAAGATAAGGCAGAAAATACTTTAGTCATCATCGACGAGATACCAGAAGTTCCAGAATTACTCAATGAAGTACATAGACTGATTACCGAGCGTCGTCTGCTATTTATTCTTTGCGGTTCAAGTGCACGAAAACTGAAGCGGAAAGGGCATAACACACTAGGGGGAAGAGCCTTGCCTGTGTATTTGTTCCCCTTCGTCAGTGCGGAAATACCAGACCTGGACATTGACCGAGCGGTTAGCTATGGGATGATTCCACCGCACTATCTAGCTAAAAATCCTTCACGCCACCTTACTGCCTATATTCAGGTATATCTAAAGGAAGAGATTAAGGAAGAGGCGCTGGTCAGGAATCTAACTTCGTTTCAGCGTTTCCTTGAAGTTGCAGCTCTGACTGACGGAAAAATTATCAATAACAATAATATTGCACAGGACTGTGGTGTGAGTGCAACTACTGTCAGTTCTTATTTCGATATCCTTGAAGATACACTAATTGGCTACAGAATACCTGCATTCCGGAAGGCAATGAAGCGTCGGCTTGTCCAGTCCCCACGGTTCTATTATTTCGATGTAGGAGTGGCAAATCATCTTCGCCATCGAAAAGACTTGGTACGTGGAACCGACGAATACGGACAAGCTTTTGAACACCTGGTGGTTCAGGAAATATATGCCTGGTTACATTATAGCCATTCGGAGGAGGAAATGTCTTATTGGCGCACATATACAGGTACTGAGGTAGATGTGGTAATAGGCGAAGCGCGTGTGGCCATTGAAATCAAGTCGGCTGAAGAGGTACAAAGCCGACATTTAAAGGGATTGAAGGCTTTTGCAGAGGAATATCCGAAGAGCCGAAGGATAATCGTCTCTCTCGATAGGTTCTCCCGTAAGATGGGTGACGTGGAATGTATCTATGTCAAAGACTTCTTCTCAATGCTTTGGAACGAAGGGCTATGAATTTGCAAACCCACCAAACACCTTTTATCACATAAAAAAACAGAAGCGAAGCCATGTGACCTCGCTTTTCTGTCAGATTAATTGGAATTTACCTTATTACAATATTATTCTTTGGTACCGGTTTTGCGAGTTTCATTGCATATTTGGTGCCGAAAGTTCTTCTGATGATCGTCTCTACATATTTAGTGACGAGTGTTTCATCATTAATAGGGTGAAGAGTCTCAGCACTCTTGTCTGGTTATACCACACGATTTTCACAGAGTCGTTCAATGTGTGGCTATGTCCGGCTATACTCA
>JBGUIU010000284.1:0-2437 GCA_045113275.1 Paludibacteraceae bacterium | reverse complement strand
TTTGCAATGGTATTTTATATTTTAATCAGCCGGATTTTTCATAAATCATATAATAGCATAATTATTAATTTTAAGCTAATTTATTTTATAGTTTATCCCATTAAGTAGTAAAATAAATAATCGTTATTTTAATTAAATCGACACCTTTATATATAACCTGAACACAATATAATATTAGACACACATAAAAATGTGATTTTCAAAAAAATGTGTTTCAACCATCACAGTGAGGAAAAAATTATTATGTCTGAAGAAAAATTAACCGGTCAAAAGGAAAAATTGCCTTTTGCAAAAAACGAGGTCTACCGACTGATGAAAGACAACCTTGACGACGACAAGATGATCAAGGAACAGGTGAAAGTGGAGATGAACAGGTTTCTCTACAGCATTCTGAAAAACGTCTGCAGGCAGCTGAATGAATATCCATACACTACTGTCGATTACGGAATGTTTAAGGAATGCATCTACCCATACACAAACATCCAAAAAATCAACCAGGAAAAGGAAAGGATTCTGATGCATCTGGATGCCATCAAAGCCGACTGCGATGCGCTTGCAATGGATGTGGAAAAAAGCCTGAGACTAAAAGATGATGCTGAAAGAGAGTCAATTGCTGATTTTTCAGCTAATTGTGAGGAATAAAATGGGTGATTTTTTTAAACAATTTTTTTGCAGTGAAAAGTTTATTAACAACTTAATAACATAACTTAATATATATTGGGGTGAGTATATGGATGAATGGCATATCGGTGATCCTGTTGACTGGGGTGACGGATGGATGGATGCCCAAAACTGGGGTCACGGAAACGGTAACGGTGATGACGGCGGTGATGATTACGGATATTCCGGTCCGTCACAAAGAATAGAACGTAACGTTGATTTATATGCAAATCTGCACAAATATCCTTATGAAAAGTATATTGACCTTGCCAGAAAATCCGTGGATGATGACGAGGCCCTGGACTATTACGAAAAGGCTGTTTATCATGGTAGTCAGTATATATTTTATCTGAAGGATTTGCGTCTGGTGGATGAGTCATTTCCATCAGACAAAAAGGACCTTTTGTCCGATGATGATATTGCAAGATGCACACAGATGTACATTAGCTATAGGAAAAAACGGAAGGGAATATTATTTAAAGTTCCTCTTCATCAGGAGAGGGTCATTGAGGAAATCTTTAAGAAAACAGGCAATGAACTTGTAATCTAATGAAGGCATGAGGTCTGTGGATTAATTGGAATGAAGGTGATTTAATGGATGAATGGCATATTGGTGATCCTGTTGATTGGGGTGACGGATGGATGGATGCCCAGAACTGGGGTCACGGATATGACGATGAGGATGATGACGACATTGAGGATGATGATTATACCAATCCACGAATCATAAAAATAGATGAATATTCCAAAAAGGCATGGGACCTTTACATGGATTTTAAAGAGTCAGAAGCTCTTGAATACATTGACATGGCACTGGATTTGGACAATGGAAATTCAAACAACTGGAACAAGAAGGCAATTATCCTGGAAGCCATGAAAAGATACAGGCAATCCGAAGAGTGTTATGACAGGTCGCTCGATTTATCTTTCTCCCCTCTGGTCTGTGACAATAAGGCTAGAATGCTCTATGACTGGGCATCTAATCTGCTTGAAGAGTCAAAGAAATTGCCCGATGGAACAACCATGCTTAAAGATGCAAAAGACACCTGCATAAGGGCTATTAATGCCATTCCCCACATTAACAGTGAGGAAGACCCGCAAAAATACAAAAATCTCATGGAATCAATTGATTTCTATATAGGTTATGAGCAGAAATTTCAGGCAAATCTTCAAATCATTAAAGGGTTTGACAGAAGTGAACTTTTCACCATAACCGGAAGAGACCATTACTCCAATGTCAATCTCACTCCGGGCATGCCTTTAAGACTTGTAAGGGAGCCTGGCAACGAATTTGACAGCGATGCAATTGCGGTATATGCCGGAAATGAGAAGGCAGGTTATGTGGCAAACAGCGACTATACGAAATTCAAACTGACATCATCTGCTTCAGAGCTCTGCAACAGGATTGGAGATTCAGCAGATGGAAAATACTTAATGTATCTGGACAGAAATGCAGATATACAGTTTGCAATAGGAATAATAACGTCTTATGAATAATCTTTACTGATAATAATGGTGATTAAATGAAAAGCAGCATTAATGTTGAAAAAACAGATATAACACAAATGGATGTTGACGTCATTGTAAATGCCGCAAACAGAAATCTCAGCCATGGCGGCGGAGTGTGCGGAGCAATATTCAGCAGGGCAGGACCCCATAGGCTGGCCGAGGCATGCTCAGAGATTGGGGGATGCGAAACGGGAAGTGCCGTAATCACTCCGGGCTTTGATTTAAAGGCAAAATACATTATCCATGCTGTCGGACCGGTTTGGCAAGG
>JBGUIU010000283.1:0-3799 GCA_045113275.1 Paludibacteraceae bacterium | reverse complement strand
CCCGGTCTGTGTCGATAATGATTTTGCCTGCATAGTTCATCACGCCCCAGAAACCGTTAATCTTGTATTTCAGATAGCCAGTACCAGCCGACTCCAAGGCTTCCATCTCACAAGGAACAATCTCTTTGCCATTAGCATCTGTTAAACCATATTTTCCACTCTTGTTAACCTTGAAATACTTTTCACCAGATTTCTCTATTCCAGTATAGCCTCTGTCAATGGGGACAATTACATCTCCTCTCAGATCCATAATTCCCCAGAAACCATTGCTTTTGAACCTAACCCTATTCGAACCTACTCCACTAATGACATCATATTGAGGAGATATAGATTCTTTTCCCGTCTTATCTGCAAATCCCCATTTTCCTCCTTTTTGAATATAAAACCCCCATTCTCCATTGTCAGCACTATACATATTTACCTGAGTATACCCTCTTGAAGAAGGAATGACGATGTTTTGTTCTGCATCCATAATGGAACGAAAGCTATTCTCATTCTTTACGTATAATGTTCTACCGTCTGATGTACTGATCGTGGAGTCATAAAGTTTTGTAAACAGTTTGCCAAAGATCGGTGCAGAACGGGAATAATCGAATCTCACATTTTCATCGTAATTACACTTGATATAAGTCCATTTGCCAGGCAAGCCTTCTTCTATCTTTTCTGCAATATAAAAGCCAGTATTATCTCGTGTACTAGGAATACGCCCTAATGTATGATCTGAAGGTGAGCAAATTTTGTTTCCATTCAAATCTGTAAACCCACTATCTTTGTAATTCTTATCTACTATACCAAATGTTACGTATTTTTTTCCTTCATGCCCAGCCCTTTTATCTTTAAAATAAGCCCCTAAATAAATATTGTCATATATCGGAGGAATGATTTCCCTTCCCTGCACATCAAGGCATCCCTTTTTGCCATCTTTCCAAATATACAAAAACATCATTTCTGCATAATGCGTATCAATTATAGGCAGGCCTACACTAAAAGAGGAATACCTATCTGGAGAAATAAGACAATTCCCCTCTATGCTATATAATCCATAGTTGTTGCCACTTTGAACGCGGAACCACTTTGTGCTAATCTCTTCGTTCCAGTCAGAGAAGTTCTCCTTGTAATTTCTGCATTCATAAATGATGTCATCATATACAGCAGGTATAATGTCTTTTCCTTCAGAGTTCTGTGCTCCAAAAAGTTTCCCCTTTTTCACTTTATACCAAACATATCCGTCCTGACCTAACTGACGGTACTTCGCAATCGTATTTTGCGTTGTGACAGAAGTAGTAGTACCCTTCCTTGCTGCTGTTTGTTTCTTAACTTGAGCATTTACGTTGCTCATTCCCAGAACTAATACGATCAATAATAATGTCTGTTTCATATTCTTGTCGAGATTACTTATTGTTTTTACTACAACTACAAGCCTTGCATAGCAATTGGGCATTTGAGAGTTCTGTACTACCTCCGAGCTCTAAGGATGTAAGTGGTTTGCTTTTAGCTCTTTGGCACGAAAGTACTGGTGACAGACGTTGTTATCTGTAAACCGTTACATACTGACCACCCTTGCCCGCACAAATCGTACATTTTCCTGAGCCGTGACAGCGTGTGCAGGTCCTTGCCTTGTCTCCAATATAATACCAGCCACTTCCACCGCATTGTACATTCGGACACTGCCCCGAGCCATAACATGCAGGACATTGTTGCCATTCCTGTACTGGTATTGGGTCACGATGATGCTCTACAACTACTGTTGTTGTTCCGCCTCCAGGATTGTTATTAGAATTACTCCCTGTATTTGAAGAGATAGTGGAATTGGAAGAAGGTGTTTCTCCTATCTTGTGCATTGGATATTCCGCCACATGTGCAAAGTACTCGTTATTCCCATCTAACCAATTGGCACTAAAAAAGACTTTATTCAGTTCTGCTTGTGTGAGTTTTCTATTCTTTCCACCCTTTGGCTGAATCTCTGTTGGTCCTCTGGTGATATCTACATTATGCTCATTATGAAAACTTTCCCTACTCTCTAACCATCCTTCTAAAAGGACATTATTGTTTTTATCAACAAAATATGAATAAGTTTTTCCTGGCTCCCGCAATATCATTTCATACATTTTGCTTCTTGTTGGATGTTTTATCAAATAACACCAGCCATAAGCTTTTGATGTGGTATAGAATTCTTTTCCGGAAGCATCACATAGTGAGAACTTTGCCGGAGTATTTAATTGGTCAAGGCATAGCCAATACAGACTTTTTTCTTTTCCTTGAAGATATACTTCTCCGTATCTGCGACTAATAGGCAAAATACATTTACCATAAAAATCGTATATACCTACACAGATTTTGTTATCTACTTTTTTTAATACCTTTATATATGGACGAGAAACACCACCTGATTCAAAATTGGGACTACAATCCTCATATTCCATCGGCACTATGAGATGACCTTCTTTGTCAACAATTCCATGCTTATCTTCTTTAAATATGAGAAAAAAGCCTTCTCTGTAGAGAAAAACGAAGTCTTTCTGAAAGGGTATAATAGTATTACCAAATTTATCTTGAGCCCCATAATATGATTGTCCATTCTCATATTTTCTAAGCTTATACCATTCAAAGCCATCATCTTCTACATGGTACTCTTTCTTTTGGGCAAATCCCATAGCACTGCACATTCCCAATGCCAATACCATCAATAATAATGTCTGTTTCATAACCATATTGTTTTATAGATTCGTAAATAGTTCTGCTTGTCTGTATGCAAAAGTTTGGGTACAAAGAATGGCGTACACTCTTATGCGCTTACCAAAGGGGTATGTTCGGAAAATGGAACTCCTATTCATATACATGAATGCTCCCCGTCAAAGCTAGTGCACAGCTGCATTTATGAGTGGATGTCGTTTCTGACTTCCCTTGCTTCTCAATCGAACTATTCCAAAAGAAGTTTTCCAAGCGTCTTCGGTAAGTGCGAAATAAAAGCTAATGCATCTGCGACTCGGGATTTCTCCCCCAAGTCGTTGCAAATATAGTAAAAAAATGGCAAATGAGAGTAACTTTAGAAAGAAATTTGCTAAAAAAGTTGCAGAATTAACAAAAAAACTGTATGACATGTCAAAAAACACGAGCCGTAATGTCGTCGAGGACGAGATTACGGCTCGTTCGTGGTGAGCCGTAATGCCGTGAATGATGTGATTGTGGACCGTCAATCTTACAATAATCAGTCCTGACTTGTGAGACTCAGATTGAGGCTTGTAACAGATGTGAGTCGGATGTGTGCAAGATGTGAGTCAACCGTTAAATCATGGATAATCCTTTGATAATAAGATATTTACGAATGTGGTTCTTTCTTTGACTCACATTGCTCAGATTAAAACGGAAAAATTGAGGTACTAAGTTGAAAAAACAAAAATATGAGGTGTAGAGTAGCAAGTGATGTGAGTCGGGCCACATCTGAGTCAAAAAAAGCCCGCTCAATCTAAGCGGGCTAAACAGTACAAAAGGACGAAATTAGAACAGAAGAACCTGTTCTTCCGGTTCTGCATTCTTGGAATCCTCTGTATATTTGAGTTCAGACTCTATATAATAGTAGGTCTTCCGACCACTATTTCCCTCATGTTTTTGCCACCGCTCACCATCCTTTTTCTTGCCGGTCTTTGTGGCAGGGTTCAGGCAGTGGATGTGGGGAGCCATGTCGCAATAGGCCTTCAGGTGCTGGGCGAACTTCTTGGGCGACCAGCCGTAGCGGGTCTCGGCATTGAAGGCCGCCAGCATGTCCTCAGCCTTCAGTTCGCAGTCGAGATTGCCGCCG
>JBGUIU010000282.1:0-6152 GCA_045113275.1 Paludibacteraceae bacterium | reverse complement strand
CCCGGTCTGTGTCGATAATGATTTTGCCTGCATAGTTCATCACGCCCCAGAAACCGTTAATCTTGTATTTCAGATAGCCAGTACCAGTCGACTCCAAGGCTTCCATTTCGCAAGGAACAATCTCCTTACCTTCGCTGTCCGTCAGTCCATAACGTCCACCCTTGCTCACCTTATAATATTTCGTGCTGCCGTTCTTCATCTCCACAGCATTGGCATAGCCGCCATTCGTCTTGATGTCATCCACTGTTGGCGCAAGTCTGGTTGTGGAAATCTCTCGTCCTTGAGCATCACAGACACCGGTAAAGCCTTTCTTCGTAAAAGCAAAAGTACCCTTGTTGCTGTCATAATCGCCAATATAGGTATAGCCTCGGGTTGTTGGAATAATCTCTTTGCCGTTTAGTGACATTATCCCATAACTACTCGCAGTTTTAACTTTTACATATGTTTTACTGATATATATGATTTCATCAAATCCTCGACTGAATACATCGGCACCTTCATTGGATATTAAATGATAGTTTTGCTTACCTTTATACTTTATTAAATAATACAAGCCTCCATTTATCGTAGTTGATTTATAACTATCATAACCCTTATCGGGTGTAACAATCCATTTCCCATTAAAAGTAATAATGCCAGAGCCATTATTGATTACCTCTATTATATTATCTTGGTATATCACATTCTCCACATCTTTTACTATACGTGTACCATTCGTGTCTATTATTGTTATTCCTTTATCATTTTTACAAGTAAAAAGGTTTGCTTCTTTTTTATATGTAATCGTCATAAATTCCTTTTCCTTTACTAATTCTTTCCCATCATACCTTGTAAGCATAGAATATTTCCCGTCTCTTGAAATGAAACAATTACCTGCTATGCTATATGAATCGTAATCAAGAATAACCTTTTTCTTGTTATTTGGATTTGTAGATAATAACCAATGACTCTCTTTTCCCCATCTTCCACTTAACCAAAAATCCTTGCGAATATAATAATCTTTGTGTGAAGGATTTGAGAAAACTATTGATATCCTTTGATACGAATTTGGCCGATCCTTCTTGTTGTAAAAGTCATCTGATATAGCATCCCCATCAGTCTTAAAAGCACCTATACGTTCATCTCCTCCTTCCCGATAAATGATAACAAACATACCTGTATCATCTTTATCTGCAACCGAGAAGGAGATGTTTTTTATTGATAAATTTTCGAATAAATTACGTCCATGCAAAGTGTACGCTTCTTTATTTTTATAACAATACCATTGAAAACCGTTTATCTCAGTTCTCAATTCACCTCTTACTTTATCTCCTGCATAACTACCTAATGCTATCACAAGGAACAGCATTATTGAAAAAACTCTTTTCATACTTGTCACTACTTTTGATTATTTCTTTTCCTGCTATTACAAACCCTGCACAACAACTGGGTATTTGAGAGTTACGTCCTGCCTACGAGGTTCTAGAAGCGTTTGTGGTCTACTGTCACTTCCTCTGTACGGAATTGTTGGTGACAATGTTGTTATCTATAAACCGTTACATACTGACCACCCTTGCCTGCACAAATCGTACATTTCCCTGAGCCGTGACAGCGTGTGCAGGTTCTTGCCTTGTCTCCAATATAATACCAGCCACTTCCACCGCATTGAACATTCGGACATTGCCCTGAGCCAAAACAGGCTACACACTGCTGCCACTCCTGCATAGGGACTGGATCACGATGATGCTCTATGACCACTGTTTGTGTTGTGCCACTTCCTGAAGTGCTGCTTGAACTGCTACTGCTGGAGGAAGATGATGAACTTGAAGATGGAGAAGTGGATGCCACCGTTTGTTTAAGAGTTTCAACTTTAATCTTTGAAATTTGTCTTCCGTTGATGTCGCACTCGCCTTTGTAGCCGGTCATTGTGTAAGGAAAACGCTTGGTGAAGGTCACGAAGTTGCCGATGGAGGTATAGCCTCGGTCTGTGTCGATGATGATTTTGCCTGCATAGTTCATCACGCCCCAGAAATCGTTAATCTTGTATTTCAGATAGCCACTGCCAGCCGACTCCAAGGCTTCCATCTCACAAGGGACAATCTCTTTTCCCTCAATATTTATTAGACCATAACGATATCCGATATTAATTATATGTTTATCTACTATGTAAAATAAGGTGCTGTTATTCTCTATACCAATTATACTCTCATAGCCCCCCTTTTTCATTATAGATAATAATTTTGAATTTGTATTTGGTATTAGTTTGTCACAACCCAAGAAAGCATATCGTTCAATACGATACATAGAACTTGGAAGAGAAACTTCCAATAAATTCTTGCATCCGAAGAAAGCAGAATTACCAATACTTCTAACCGAATTAGGTAGTTCTATAGTTTGTAAACTAGTACAATTTGCAAACGCATGATGATCAATTGATACTACTGAATTACCAAAAATTATAGTTTGAAGATTACTGCAATATTCAAATGCCGATACTCCTATTGATTTTACAGAATTAGGGATGACAACAGACTTAATATGATAGTTTGTGCTAAACTCTTTAAATGCCATGTCGCCAATAGATGTCACACCTTCTTCTATAATAACTCTATCTATTGGCCCATTGTGTTTCCAAGGAGCAGAGCCAATAAAATGAATCGGACCTCCATTCCCCGATATAGTTAGAACACTATTACTTAATTCCCAATAAAGCCCATTCCCTATTGGTTTCTTTTCTGCATGACAGATAATCGGAATAAAAATACAAACCACAATATATTCACATAATCTTTTCATTTTCATTTGTTCTTTAGTTCTTATTACTTTCTCTACTGTTACACGCCCTGCATTGCAACTGGGCATTTGAGAGTTCCGTCCTGCTGCCGAGGATCCAGGAGCGTTTGTGGTCTACCGTCAGCTTTTCAGAACGGAAATGCTGGTGACAGAAATGTTGTTATCTATAAACTGTAACATACTTCCCGTGTTGTCCTAAGCAGTAAGGGCATTTCTTTTTTCCTGTGCCATCGCAACTGCTACATCTATGTAGCCTGTCTCCGACGTAGTATGTTCCAGTTCCACCACACGCCCCGAGACACATAACTTTTCCTTCGCCCCCACAATTTGTACACGACTGCCATTCCTGTACGGGAATAGGATCACGATGATGCTCTACAACAACTGTAGTTGTTTTATTTCCAGAATTATCACTAGAATTATTGTTATTGGAAGTTGAGGGAGTTGATGTAGATAGTTTTGATTGATCAGATTCTTCAAAAGAATAATACAAACTTTCAAAAGGAGTATAATTGAATTTTGTGCCACACTTGTAGCTTGTCTTCTCTTCAGTTTTTTTTCCATCCAGTTCTTTTGAAATAGTTTCGCCCCAATTTCGTAGATAACACATATCATATACAGGTGGTACAATTTGATTACCATCTAAATCAAATATGCCTTTTTTATTGTTTTGTCCTTCAACTTGGAAATAATTAATACCTGCAAAACTAAATATATTAGTCACATTGCCAAAAGAGCTGTTCAAGTATGCCCATCTACAACCTTCAGGTAATTTGAAAGCATATTTGCCTCTTGCATCTAAAATGGTAGCTGTATTATCGTTTTCTTTTTTTGCAATCCAAAAAACCATACCACCATTGTCAATTTTAGGTGAGGACGCACTCTCTAATGCTATCAGCCAGTATCTGCTTTCTGGTGAAACTACCATTGTTCCTTCCCTTGTAAAGGCACCTTCGAAATTGTCCTTTTTAACTATAAAATAGTGGAATCCCTTTGTCTTATCACAAATGTAGTTTATCTCATCATATTTTACAGGTATAATAGTATTGCCCTCGGCATCACGTACGCCATTAAGATTTCCTTGTTTCAATTTATACCATACATATCCATCCTCAGCGGTTTGCTTAAACTTCATCACTTGTCTACCACTTTGCTGAGTAGAACGGGTTGTCGTAGTCCGTTTGGGCGTCGACTGTTTCTTTGTCTGTGCAGTCATGTTAATGCAGCACATTTCCAATGCAAACACAAGCAATAATAACGTCTGTTTCATAAACATATTGTTTTTAGTTACTAATCAATTATAATATCAACAGATAGATAATATCGATACTATCTATAAACTGTTACATACTGACCACCCTTGCCGGCACAAATGGTACATTTGCCTGAGCCGTGACAGCGTGTACATGTTCTTGCCTTGTCACCAATATAATACCAGCCACTTCCACCGCATTGTACATTCGGACACTGCCCCGAGCCATAACAGGCAACACACTGCTGCCACTCCTGCACAGGTACTGGATCGCGATGATGCTCTACAACCACTGTTTGTGTTGTGCCACTTCCTGAATTGCTGCTTGAACTGCTACTGCTGGAGGAAGATGATGAATTTGAAGATGAAGAACTTGATGCAACGGATTGCTTGGGAGTCTCAACTTTTATCTTGGAGATTTGTTTGCCGTTAATGTCGCACTCGCCTTTGTAACCAGCCATTGTGTATGGGAAGCGCTTGTTGAAGGTCACGAAGTTGCCGATGGAGGTATAGCCCCGGTCTGTGTCGATGATGATTTTGCCTGCATAGTTCATCACGCCCCAGAAATCGTTAATCTTGTATCTCAGATAGCCAGTACCAGCCGACTCCAAGGCTTCCATTTCGCAAGGAACAATCTCTTTTCCCTCGCTGTCCGTCAGTCCATAACGTCCACCCTTACTCACCTTATAATATTTCGTGCTACCGTTCTTCATCTCCACAGCACTGGCGTAGCCGTTCGCCTTGATGTCATCAGATGTTGGCGTAAGTCTGGTCGTAGAAATCTCCCGTCCTTGTGAATCGCAGACACCAGTAAAACCTTTCTTTGTAAAAGCAAAAGTACCCTTGTTGCTGTCATAATCGCCAATATAGGTATAACCTCGACTTGTTGGAATGATTTCTTCGCCGTCTAAATTAACGATACCATAATAACTGTTTTTCTTTACTTTTGCATACTTAGTGTTGTTTGTTTCTATTGCCTCAAATTCATCGCCAAGAACATCAACACCTTCCAAATTTAGCAAACGATATTTCGAGTTATTTCTAAGTTTTACTTTAAATAGGGTGTTCCCGCTTTGACGTATTATAGAATAATCGATATAACCTTGAGTTGGATTAATAATCCAATTGCCGGACATATTCAACAATCCTTTACCTTCTGATGTAGACGCTACAATTAAATCCTTATCAAATTCAATAGAGTGATAGTTGTCTATTATTTCTTTTCCGTCATACCTGACCATAACATTGTGATTATCTCCTAACCTGTTGTATAGAATGAAATTCCCTTTAACAGTATAAGAATTAAACATCCCAGCAACCGTCTTGCCATAGCCTTTTAATCCGTGAATATTATTATGATCTTTGTTTGTAAATAGGATATAATACTCCTTACGGTACGGTTTAGAAAAATCTATTTTAATTCTTTGATGTAAATAATTACCTCCACAAGCAAGATCACCATTTGTTGTATATGCTCTTGACCTTAATATCCCTAAATCTTTATCTTTGTTATGAACAACAAACATGCCAGGGTCGTCTTTATCTAAAGCTAAAAAATCTATTTGCTTTATATTATTGATGTCTGCAAATAATCTTTTCCCGTCAATTGAATAGGCCTCTTTGTTTTTGTTATTATACCATTGAAAACCATTAATCTCAGTTCTCAATTCACCTTTTACCTTGTTCCCTGCATAACAACCTAATGCTATCACAAGGAACAGCATTATTGTAAACACTTTTTTCATACTTGTCACTACTTTTGATTATTTCCTTTCCTGCTATTACAAACCCTACACAACAACTGGGTATTTGAGAGTTATGTCCTGCCTACGAGGTTCCAGAAGCGTTTGTGGTCAACTGTCACTTCCTCTGTACGAATTGTTGGCGACAATGTTGTTATCTATAAACCGTTACATACTGACCACCCTTGCCGGCACAAATCGTACATTTACCAGAACCATGACAACGTGTACATGTTCTTGCTTTGTCTCCAATATAATACCAGCCACTTCCACCGCATTGTACATTCGGACACTGCCCAGAGCCATAACAGGCAACACATTGCTGCCACTCCTGCACAGGTACAGGATCGCGATGATGCTCTACAACCACTTTTTGTGTTGTCCCA
>JBGUIU010000281.1:0-10448 GCA_045113275.1 Paludibacteraceae bacterium | reverse complement strand
TCTATAACCGTATCAACAACGAGGGCAAGACCATCTCAGACCAGAACGATTTTAGGCGAAACGAACAGGTGACGAAACTGCTTAAACGAAAGTACGGGCTCACTTTTTCCAATGGCAAGGGACATACTAAAACTGAGAGATTAAGAGGACAGGAGAAGACCAGATATGAGATTTACCGCATCGTGATGACCGCCTTACTCCAGTCCAAATCGTGGCCAGAGTTTGAGGCGGACATCAGGAAACAGGGCGTTGATGTGGAGATTGTGATGAAACGGAAGGATAGCCGAGACTACAAGGACATACAGGGTCTGCGCTTCACGAAAGACGGGCTGACATTCAAGGCTTCTCAGATAAAGCGCGACCTCACATTTGCTAATATCGTCTTGTATTTGGACGAAAATGCGAAGAAGAAACTGGAGACCAAGACCACATATCAGCAACATACAAGGAAGAACGACGGACCCAAACTGGAGTTTAATCTAAGACAGGAAGAGCGTCAAGAGGAATCACATCAGCACACATCTGGCTCATCTATCAGCTTCCCTTCATTGGGTTTGTTCGACACCAACAACCCCGTCTATGACCCCGAAGATGAAGATTTCCGCCGCCGGATGCAACGTAAGAAAAAACATGCCCGAAAAATGTAAGTGTTTAATGAACAAATAATAGGAGGAAGTGCCACAAAAAAAAATGGCAACTTCCTCCAACTTAATTACTTTATACTATCTTTATGAATCTCAAAATCTTTTATAAGTCTATCTTTTTGTGTAAACTTTTGAAGAATTGAATTTTCAAAGTAGAGTGTAGTCGTAACGATATAGGGACAATTTGCAACACGGACTGGCTCTTTGTAATATAAGACTTCAATAGATTTTCCCTCTTTAATATAGATGTCATACATGAAAGGACGGCCAAATTCTTTCAAAATGTCCTCCTTGTGAATACCAATGCTAATGGAAATGACATCAAACCGTGATGTAGTTGGAATTGTTGCACAAGAGGAAACAATCCAAATAGTCATTAATACGGTAACAACTTTCTTCATTGTATTTTAATAACTTTATTTGTTTCCAGCATTTCTTTTGTTATCACAACACTTCTACTCTGAGCCTGAGAGCCATTAATAGGTGTCAGATTGAGTACGGCATTAGACTCTTCGTAACTTACACCTTGCCAACGCCCCTTAATCTTTATTTCTTTTCCTGATATTTTTCCTATACAAGTGGCAATATAGTCGACATCCATATCGTATTTATATAGTGTCAATTTCATTGTTGCTATATTATATGCAGGGACTTCTACAGGATATTCCCTAGTAATGGTTTTAGTAACCTCTTCCGAACTTCCATAGGCAAATTTTTGACCTCCAGAAACCGACGTCGTGATTTTTCCACTTGCTATAAAAGGAACACTTGCTTTAAATTCTGTTGCTATGGAGACATTATAGGAAGTTTCCCTATTAAACGTAGATGTTTCTTTGTATGATTCGTTTATGACAAATTTGTGGCTTTGAGCTATCTGGCCATTATTTACATAAGAATCAGAGAATATTTGATTTGGTGTCTTTGACAGAATTGAAGATGCTTCTACATCGAAATATATATCTTTCACCACAAATTCTTCTGCGGGTATTATTTCAAATTCTTGACGTGGTAAGTTGTTGTATTTCGCAAAAGATATTTTAGAGCCGTTTACAGTGATAACACTATAATATATATCAAGCCAGTAGCCACTGCTTCCTTGTTGTGGGTAGTCTTGATTCTCTATAATATATGATTTGTCAGAGTATTGCCCCCGCTTAATATCCCACGATGCTCCAAATAGACTGCCAGTCGCATCCTGGCTGGCATAAAGGATCTTGGTATCCGGTGCACTTGTGTATGCGCCTAGTCTTATTGGCGTATCGGTTTTCTTAGAATATATTAGGTATGGAATTCCTGTATATGCAGGCAAAATTTTTATATAAAACTGCTGATTAGTTGAGTTCGCATTGAAACCCTCTACCGTCAGTTCCTTTCCCTTGGCAGAAGCACTTAGGTAGTGCTTGTCTGTTGTATTTCCTTTTACCTTTAGATATATAGGAATTTCATTGAGTTGGTTCAGCTCTTCTTTTAATAATGTGTAATCATTGTCTGTTGAACGTGTTAATGCCGTTGGTTTCTTAGGTAATGAATCGCGGCAACCCTCAATAGGAATGATACTGTCGCTTTGTGCGACACTAATTGTATCAAGCATAGTGGAAGTGATAGCTCCTGAAGTTTTTTCAACAAGTTCTTGGAACTCATCATCAGAAGAACATGCAGACGTGAAGCCTGCCACAAGAACACTAAATAAGATAAATTTGTATTTCATTATTATTTGATATTTGAATTGCCTACTCATATAGCTTTTCGGCTTCCGCTCCTGTTAGGCAGTCAGGTCTGCTTTTGTATATTTCATTAAAGGGTGATTAATCTGTACCACTATTACTCTTTCTTATTTTGTTGTATATATAAATATAAGGTACTACCATAAGCAGGAGTATTAGCACAATTATCAATGGGCGCATATGTACCAACTGGGTTGAGCATAATGTAACATATAATATAATAAGAAGTAGTAGCAGGTTTGTTGATTGTATATATGTAGCCAATGCTTTTGACTTGCTTTCATAATTCTTAATTTTAGGCAACCATTTTATCTTATATGGATTCTGCTCATAATAGCGGAAAATCCAATATGTCAAAGTTGAAATACATGGATAGAATAAAATTAGATATGCAGGTCCATAATTAGCAATATTTCCATATATATCCCAATTAAGAACAATGCTCTCGGTATTATTAACCAATCTAATGATTGCAACCAAGAAAACAGCAATAATTATCATAATTGATGCAATTTTACTCTTCATATGATATCATAGTTGAGGGAAAACTTTCTATTTCAAATTCTTAATAACAATCTTAATAGGACTTCTCTGCCCCTAAGTGGCAGGAATGAGCCGCAACTGTTAAGACCTGAGTTTTGGATGACCAAATATGAATTGGTGTTCAGCAAGTTTGTACCACTTAATCCTATCTCTCCTATTTTGCTGATTTTGTAGTTCATACTGGCATCAAAAAACATTTGACTCTCATATTGCGACTCTGCTATTTTGTTAGTTATATCTTGGCATTTCATCTTTATTTCAAATCCCTTAAATGGGAAGAAATAAAAAGAAGCATTAGCATTGAGACTTGACATTGTCTCTGAATCGTGATAACTATTCCTTTCCCAAAATAACGTTCCTGTAGCATCAAGAACAAGTCTCATCCACTTAAATTTCTGAAAGGTGGTGCTGACCATCCCTGACAAGACATGAGACCTGTTGTAGATATGTTCTGTGGATTGGGATAACAAGTAACCGCTTTGGTTATACGAAATCTCTGTTTTCAGTGAAATCCCTACATCTACAAACGTTTTATCTGCCATTCCGTTTATGATGAATGTCTTGTAATTATTCTCTCCCTGTATTTGCCTGATGATATTCAGAGAATCCGTATAGTCATAATGGAAGTAACTTTCGCGCTTTCCATTTGAATAGGAAACAGAGAGGTTGGAAAAGAACATTGAGGCGAGATTCCTGTATTTCAGCCTTAATGACAGCAAATAATCTGTGTTCTTATACAGGTTGCTGTCATACAAATAGACAGTTCTGTAACCTATGCGAAGAAAGTCTGGCGAATAGAATGGCTTAGTGTCATTACTATTGCCTATTGAAGCAGAGAAACCTAAAGAGAATTCATCCGAGAACGCATGATTGAAAGAAATCTCTGGAGAGAGCGAGAAGAAACCTCGATTTTTTATTGATTCATTGACAGGAAGCAGACGGGCATACATCCATCCTATTGGCAGTGCTATGGTGAGGCCACTGCGTTTCCCGTATTTCACATAGTAACTCGGTGAGAAAATAACATTCAGGTCTTGATGATGAGTATTTCCATTGTAATCATAGCTATTGTCGTGATAATATGCTTTTACTCCGAGATCAAGGTAATTGCGGAAAAGCAAAAATTTAGTGGACAAGGTACCCTTTGCGACAAAGGACTTAAATGCATAACGGTTCGAGCAATTATAAATAATTGTTGAGTCAGATATGTCATTAAGACTTTCCGTCCTGTCAAAATAGCGTATCAAAGATTTCGCCTGCAAGATTGTATTTCCGACCGGGAATGAAGATGAGAAATAATTCTGGATGTATGACGGGTGTGTCTTTACAGTCTCATTAATTGAAGATTCGTTGCTTAATATGGCAGTGATAGCAGATTTCTTGCTAACGCTAACGCGTAACTCATCGGACACGAAAGTATTTGCTGAGTTAATTTCGTATTTGAGAATCGGTACTATCGTAAAGTCTTTCTTCTTCATACTGGCATCTTCCCTGAGACTCAAAGGATGAAAGCCACCAAAAATGTATTCAATACTGTTATTTCGTGAAGAATGATCCTCGTAAAGCTGGGTGTTAAAGCGAAGAGTAGAATTGTCAGACAACTTTCTGAGGAAATTGACACCGCCAGCATAGGACTTATTGTATAGATAACGATTCTGCGGGAGTTGCTCCTGTACCAAATCTGTTGTCAGTAATGGAGAAGTGATAGGCTCGAATGCCTCCAAGTCGGTTACGTCAATATGTTCTGTGGTTTCCTCTGACAAGTCATTGCCTGTATTGTTCATCTTTCCCGAAAGTAGTAGTTGGCTCTTGTTTGCGATGTGGGTAACAAATGCGCGATTGTCCCATCTTGTCGGACTCAACCCTAATCCTCCCTCCAATTCTCCAAAAGGGCGTGATTTGTGCGACTTGTCAATCTTGATGTTTAGTGCTGCTTTGTCGGAAAGTTGTTTCCCCTGAAGCATTTTCACGGGCTGGTGATTTTCAAGAACTTCGACGCTTGTTACTGCATCGATGGGCATATTCTGAGTGACTTGATTGTAATTGTTTCCCATCAAGTCCATACCTTCAATATAGAATTTGTTGATAGCCTTACCTTGCACAGAAACGGTACCATTTTCAGATACCTTCACCCCGGGCAGGCGTTTGAGAACGTCCTCCAGATGCTTGTCTCCAATTTTGGCAAAAGCTCCAACACGGTAAACAAGGGTGTCGTTCCTGGCACTGATTGGAGGAGCTTTGATTTGCACTTCTTTCAAAGTAACTGAACTTGGCTTCATATAGACGATATTTGCCTGTTTTAGATGATAATGATTAACTCTGACTTTTTGCTTCTCATATCCCATAAACGTAAACTCCAACCAGTCACTTTGATGAGGACTTAGTTTAACAATACCATTTTTATCTGATATGGCATAAGTGTAAAACTTGTCTGAGGAGGTATATACCCGGCAAGTCACACCTACTAGAGGTTCAAGTGTTGTTGTGTCCTTAACCTCAAAAGACATTGAGACTGCATCACCTTGTGTCTGCGGATAGGCCACTTGCAATCCACAGACACATAGGAGCTGCGTCAGTATCATTTGGATTTTATTCAAGTTCAATAGGATTATATGGTTTAACACTAACAGATGCTTTTACATCATCTGGTACTTGAATATCACCATTACTTGTTAATGCACCTACAGGGTCGGCACAATAATTTTTGTAAATTTTGCGCACTTTGTTACGGCTGGTCTTGATAATGTCCTTGCTTGCCCAAAGATAGATGGGATAATACTGACTAACCTTTTCAAGACCATTTAGCGTAAATTGATGATGACCGCGAGTATCGGCAACCATAAAAATCAAGCCAGGCAGGCCATTAAACTTGTAGGGACCATACGGCATGTCAACCTCTGGAGCATACCATGCTATATAGTCTCGTCCCCAAAGGCTGGTTAATGCTTTCTTACAATTATAGCTGGCAATGACTGTGTCACCTTCGACCAGTTCCCAATTTAGCGTTGGACAAGGCTCGTCATACTGGTATCTCTGTACCAGTCCTGCCGTTCTCTGGATTGTCTCCGTGCTTTTTTGTTTGTCAATGACAATGTTTTCCCTGAACTTTCTTTTTTTGAGAGCCTGCATCATCATGGGGCCTGTCTCAGCATAAGGCTTCAGGCTTTTGGCGGTTGCATCCATCAGTGAATCGAAGCGAAACTCATTGTAATCCATAAAGCGGTTGTAGCGTTTTCCCACCTGTAACATTGTCATACCGGATCTCTTGTCTTCAGGAAATTCGGCATCTCTGACATATTCGTAATCGTAGATGATGAGATACTGAGAATTTTCCAACACCACTTTTGCAATGGAGTCAGACTCAGCGGATTTTTGGAACTTGGAGAAGTCCACGGTTTGGGCAGATGCATTAACAATACCGATTAGCGCAAATGCTAATATAACATTTCTCTTTTTCATTCTATTCTTCAACTTAATCAATAGGCGTAATGGAATAGGGCAATTAAGCCCTATCCCACTACACAAATCAGGTTAATTATTACTCACCACCGCAGAGGGCCTCATCGATAGCCATTACCTGCTTCATGGTGTTCTCAACTGTGGTGCGGTCAGTGTCAATGTAAGCGGTCTTGCCGCATGAAGTGTGAACTGGTACCACGTTTTTTGCGGAAACAGAAAGTGTTCCAAGCAGCATTGCTGCAACAAATAAAGCTTTTTTCATTTTGCTTAAATTTTAAATTGTTAATACTATTTCTTTTGTGGTTTTTTAGGTCTATCCGCAGTCATGACCATTTTTTTCTATAACCAGATGTAACTCCAGAAACAAAATCTTCCACGTATAATCTGTAAGCAGTATTCGCCTGAGAGGTACGAAGGGAGTGAAATGGTAGTTGCCCCTTCTGGTATAGTAACCAAATACTCTATATCACCATCATCGCTTGTTATTTTCAATGTACAACCATCACAAGATGTCACAAATTTGATGGAGTGCCCGTCCTGTTGAACCGACGGGATTTTTACAGGCCCCAATTTGTAGGGTTCTTGATCTTTTGTCGGATCTGTAATACTTGCATGAAGAATAATCGCTTCATACGATGACAATTGCTGTGTATCGGCAAAACTTACACCGACGAATAACAGCATACTCAATACTAATGTTAATCTTTTCATTTTTTAATAACGTTTTCGTTTTGATGCTGCAAAGGTACGGCGATTATAACATAAAAGAAATCTTTGCCTTCATTTTCAGTAAGTCAAATGAAGACAAAAAAGGAATCACCCCCCCCTAAAACCTTTTGTATATCAAGGGGTTGCGTGATTTTTAAGTCAGATTAAATCAATTGGCCTTTATGAGTTGTAAAAGCCCAGCTTTTAAGGTTTGAGCACTCTTTTCATTGAAGATTTTCCTGTTAGCCCGAGACTTGGCTGTGGTTATAGTTTGTGATATAGAGTCTGTCATGTTGACTATAGAACTGTCTTCAAAGTCAAGAATCAATAGCATACAGACATGGAGTTCCAAAGGAGAAAGTTTCTTGTCTTTAGCAAGAATCTTGTATGCAGATGGCATATCTTTGCTAAATTGTACTTCTAAAGCTCGCCATTCCGCTTTGTTTGGTATAGGATTGTCAGACCTAAAATCTTTCTTCTTGCGGAATACCCCTACAATTTTGCTGTTTTCAAAATCACTTAGATTGTCAATTACAGATGGAAGGCCTGTCGCATCAGCAAGTTCTTCAATTGTCATTTTCAGTTCTTTCCCCTTCAGTTCTTTTTCAGCAATAAGTTTCTTATAATCCCTATCTTTTAGCCTTTGGAGTTCTTCTTGTATGTCTTGGTATTCTTTTTTGGCAGAATTGAGGGATATAGCCAGTTTTTCTATTTCGTCTTGTCTTTTCCTCTTGTAGTCTCTGTAGATATAGAAAATCAAAATTCCACCAAAAACAACAGATATAAGAATCCCAATAATCCACAGACGAGCATTTCTGGCTTTCTGTGCTTCTTGCTCTGCTACTTTTTGACTGCGGCTGTAGTTATATAGAGATGACATTCTGTGAGTGGCGTCTATTTGCATCTGATTGTGCAAGGAGTCTTGCGCATCCTCATACAAAAGTGAGAAATGAATAATGGAGTCTAGCACATTCTTATGGCGATAGACAGACAACAACCCTTTATAGGCATCAGAAAAATGTCCGAACTGTATAGACTTTCTAAAATATATTTCCGCAGAATCAAAGTCGTTGTTTGCTAACTCGTAGAAACCTTTAGTTGCATAATAGTGCTCGCGTCCACCAGCAATATTACCTTTATCATCAAATAAACCAGACTCATGCTCAAAGACCGTTATCTCTTTTTCTGCTTCGGATAGCAAATTCCGCTCGATATTGATATAAATTGCAGTAGGCAGTAAACCAGCCGCTCTTTTAGTTTCTCCAAGTTCTGTTAGTCTTTTATACGAATTTTGTATTATCTGTAATACGGAATCATTCTCGCCAAGCAAATAGTATGGCTTCATTAGTTGGCTCTGAGCAATAGTATATTCAATTTCATTACCAAGTTGACCAATGCATTTCACATAATGTCGAACGGCCCAGATTTCGTCGTGTGGCAAATATTGCTGATGAAAAATACTCGCCATTTGTCCGTATATAGCAGCCAAAGTCCCATAGTCGCAGTTGGAATCTAAAGTGTCGGCTTTATCTATGGCATCATAATAAGTCTGTAAAGCCTGTGGTGCTTCTCCGATGTTAGCATAAAACCTCCCTAACAGGTAGTAGGCTAACATCTGTTCGTTATGTTCCCCATTGCCATCAAAGTATGTGACAACATCTTTTATGATAGAGTCTGACTTGATTTTCACTCCAGACTTATTCAACGCTTTCAGCCGTATGAGTTCATAATGCATTCTGTCGGCCTTGCCCCAATCATCCTTTTGTTTGCTGTATTCATCCAATACGATAAGTGCAGAGTCCGGGTTGGCATCCGCAATCTTGCTGACAGCCTCTAACTGAGAGGTGATCTTCCTGCCGTTGCAACCAAACAAGGTCACGACAATCATACTTATATATATGTAAGCTAGTCTATTCATATTCCGTAAATCCATTATTGCGCGAGGCAAATATAAGCCTCGGTGTTATTTTGGGGTGCAAAGGTACAAAAACAATTCGATTTAGGCAACGATTTCACGTTTATTAAGCGGTATGAAGTCTATATTGCGGCTACAAAGTTTGGTGATTTCAAAAAATCTTCGTACCTTTGCACCCGATGAAGGGTCATAGAAACGGCTGGTGGCTCTGAGTCGGAGTTCTTTGAAAGCAATCCAAAGCAGAACGTGGAATTGAGAACGGTCTCCAAATCGTAACCCGCGACATTTCCCAATCCCCCGAACTGCCTTTATACAAAGAAAGATTGCTTTTTCTATCCAAAATTACGAAATAATTTTGAAATTCAAAAGAATATCGCTCATTTTTTCTGTTTTTTAGGATTTTTCTTTCGAATTTCTTTGTTATCTTGTGATTATTGATTATCTTTGCAGCGCAATAGTGCAGAACAGATGATGATACTCTTCTGAGTGAGAAGGGCGAGTTTAGTGGAAGACCTGCCTATGAACTAAAGGGATGGGAATCGCGAAATTCCATTTCCCAAAGTTCATTTGTACGGTTTAACTCATAAAGTACAGATTATCAACACTGTATAGATATTGCGTGGGCAAATAGAAGTATATAACGTGTTGAAAATCAATTAGTTACAAATTTCTTAAAAAACAAATTTTAAATTATCACCAAAAGTACAACTACCTTATTATCAATGAATTACGCTTTTTAAGTTTATTAAAAAACGTCTAATTTTAGGAACTTTTTCTACCCTCTAGGAAATTAATAATTTGCATAAAACAACCCAAAAACGAATCCAATAGCATTAAAATCGGCCATAAAACACAAGTTTTCACAATAATCATCGACTCTATTCCTACTCAATATGACTCTTGTGGACTTATATTATTATTAGTCACACTAAGGTGACTAAAATTATTATGAGTAATTACAAGCATTTCAAACATTACTACGATCCTTACGATAGTTTGGATGTAGAGTGGCAGAATGTAGTATCGAAAGGACATCTCACAATTAGCGAAGTCGTGTCACTTTCCGGCTACACAAAAAGCTACATTTACCGTCTGGTAAAAGACGGTGTTATTCCATGTATGAATGGAAAGAGTGGTAAACTGGTCAGATGGATTGATTTTATCCATTGGTATTCACATCTACCGGAGACACCCGTCTCCCCCATCGGCGAGGCATCATTCTCTATCGCTGGCTTGATAAAGCTAACAGGCATGGGAAGATGCTGGTTGCTAAGGTTCGTGACGAGATACGGTGTCAGGTCATACACCGTTGGCTGGCTCAAACGATATAACAAGGAAGATGTTATGTCAGCCTGGGCAAAAGCATCATGTTATGTCAAGCCGTGGTTAAGTATCGATGAAATAGTATTAATTATCGAGACTGACAAGAAGGCACTATTCCGTGCTATTGCACAA
>JBGUIU010000280.1:0-2627 GCA_045113275.1 Paludibacteraceae bacterium | reverse complement strand
GAATCTATGTCGCTTCGTGATATATATGCTAGTAAGTTAAACGTCAAAGATTGATACTATGTTTGATGATATAAATAATGTATATATTGTACTTCTTGTAGCAGGTGTGGCATTAATCTATTTAATGTACCGCTACTGGAAACCCAAGGTGTGGATTAGTGTTTCTGCACCAGGGAAAGCTCTTCGTGACGTTGGATTTTTAGAGGAGGGAGAAAGCGTTGATTTGGTTGAGATGAGATTGACAAATGAGGATATAAAGAAGCCTGTAGTTCGCATGAAATCAGAGGATGATGAACAATCGATAGCATGGGTGATTAATGGCGATTTAGATGATGATGCGAATGTATCTGATTACCGTATGTGTGGATATATCACTTCCGAAGGATTGATTTATAAACAAAGGCTGAAGTCTTCAAAGCCTGTCTTGGTTGGATATACGGCTCAGGAAAAGCATCCGGAAAAACCTACTACTAAGGGTAAAAGATCGTGGAAAAACCTATGGTTAGATAGTAAACTCTGTGTGTTTGAAGGAGATCCATCGAGCATCAATCTCAATGAACCGATGAAGAGACGTGTAGGTTTTGTTCGTTTATCCGGCATTTCTTTTCATAACAAAGGACCTGTAACGTTAGAAGCGAAATCTGGCGCTTCTGCATTCTTTTATAATAAATACGGACCTAAATTAGAACGAGATAATATTTATAAGGAGGCAGCGTATGGTTGGAATGATACAGCCTTGCTCACAAGCATCATCTATAGTGTGTTGTTCTTGATTCTTTATTATGTATATACTAGCATATTAAGGAAACCTCTGTTGGGTGATGACTATAGTGCCATGTTCGTTTTGATAGGGTTCTATTATGTTTTATGGGCTGTTATTAGACAGATAAAGATCAATTGTATAGAGAGGTCATGTAGTTTCCAGCCTTTGTTGGATATGCTGAATAAAGAGTTGGGACTTAAAAAATTTGATTCTGCAATTCTTCTTTTTTGTTCTATTGCCACTTACCTTGCGCTGAGTTATTATGATTATGATCTGATACCACTTATTTTTGCGATATCTTTTG
The DNA here is from genome assembly GCA_045113275.1 of Paludibacteraceae bacterium. Lineage (GTDB taxonomy): Bacteria > Bacteroidota > Bacteroidia > Bacteroidales > Paludibacteraceae > UBA1181. The sequence continues at coordinate 1,560 of JBGUIU010000280.1, read as the reverse complement.
GTATATCAAAAAATGCGTTGACAAAATCCACCAAGCGTCCATGGAAGATTATGACGAATTATACTGATGAGCATGATTTGGAGGAGGAGGAAAATCTATTACCTAGTTTTTCTTCTATAGAGATTCCTAGGGGAGAGATGGTTCGTATGTTTGATTGGGATCTTGATTCATTGAATGGTGTGAAGCTTCATGGCAATCTGGCAATTCATTTTCCCTTAGATGAATATAATAAGATGCGGAACGAGAATCCTTATTTCTCTCAACGATTGGAGAAAACGAAGTATGAGTATGTCAGTGATATGTTTGCTAAGATGATTTCTGACAAGTCATACATGGAGAGAGTCCGTTATATCGCAAGTTATATCCAGAATGAGAGTATCCATGCTAATTTAGATGAGATGGATAGTTTGCAGTTTGTCCTTGATTTTGTTCAGGAACCTAATATTGATTTTGTGATGGATAAGGATAGCAAGAGCATTCAATTTGCTCCTGAATATGTTCGTTATCCTGATGAAACATTATATGATCAGGAAGGTGATAGTGATTGTAAGGCTATGTTGGTGGCTATGATACTGTATGCCCTTGGATATAATGTTCTTTATCTCTCATCAGATAAGAAGCAACACTCGGCGATTGCTGTAGAAACGAAGTCTCACCCATGGCTGATGGATTATCTAAGAGATTCTATCATAAAAAAGAATATAACTGTAGAGATGAATCATCGCATATACATATATTGTGAGGTGACAGGAGATGGATATCAGGTGGGTGATATGGTAGAAGATATGAGGATAGATGATTTTGAAACGAGGGTGGAGTTTCTTCAAGTGAGCGATATAGATGATTTAGACGATAATGAGTAAGGATATGAATAAGAAAATTGTTACAACATTACTTTCGGTTGTCGGCGTTTTTGCCGTGTTGGCTATGTTGATGGGAAAGGTATATAAGGAAGGACAAAGCCGACCACCAATTAAGTATTCAAAAATTTCCGATAATACAGTTAACTTCTTGCGTGGACTTGTTCGTTTGGGCGGTCACATGATGGGAGTGAATTTTGTGCTGAATGGTCCGTACGACTGGGAGAATTCGAAGGATCTAGGGCAAAAGAGTGATGAAGGTTGGTCATTAGAGGAAGATGAGTTCTTTATTGTATATTATAAGAAAGATAAAGAAGCTGTTTGGCAAGGATATGCGCAAAATGTCTTGCGAGCAGCGAATGAGAATATTATGCCTTTGACTCGTCTGATGGGTAAATATTATTTCCCACAAGATCAGAATGGACGGAAACTGCCTATCTATCTGGCAACTAGTCAAGATGAATATTTTGAGACAATAACTAAATTGATGGAAAGTGCCTCTCAGTCGGATATAAGTAGATCCATAGGTATTACCGTTTCTTTTATGGGGGGAGCCGGATGTAAGGCTTCAATTGTATTACATCCTATCTGTTTTCAGGCACCACCGAGGTCGCCCAATGGTTATGTGTCTGTATTGATGCATGAGATGAATCATTATGTTTTCCTTTCCTCATTGGATTTGTCAAAGAATATCGGTTTC
>JBGUIU010000279.1:0-27878 GCA_045113275.1 Paludibacteraceae bacterium | reverse complement strand
TCTTTGGCGCTGGAATGCCTTCGTGCGTGATAGGAGTGCCACTAGCTAATGTATCCGTCATATACAACTCACCATCCACCATATAGGTGATGACATGCTCATCTTTTTGCCACAAAGCGATACACTCGTACGGAACGTTGAAGAAATCCTTCTGATTGATCTTCAAAGTGGAAAGCGTGTCAAGTCTCGTGATCGAGCCACCCTCTTGTGAAACCTCCCAACCAACGAAAATATAATTTTCCTTTACAGGATCACTAATCGTTAGTGGACAATCCCGGAACTCAAATTCTTCTACGCCTTCTTCTCCTTCTTTCCATGCACCACCATCCAAGTCATAGATGATGCTTGATTTGTTGTAGGTAAATAGTCCTCTTCTATTCTCAACACCCCAGTCTTCACTAGGTGCGCTATACCAAAGTCCTTCCTCTGTGAAGTCACTGACCACAGAACCACGACCTCCAACCAAAGAGTTACAGTTCTTGAACATATCCCTTTGATTTGCGATTGAAACCCGATCGTAATTGTCACCTATTATAATTCTTTTCAAAGAGGAACAATCATAAAATGTATGGCTCATAAAGAGATAGGATTGCTCGAACTTAACATGGGAAAGGTCTATATATTCAAGATTCTTACAACCATAAAACATGTAATCCATTTTCCCAATCGCAAGACCGTCAAGTCCTTTGACACACTTTAACTTCTCGAATCCGTAGAACCAATAGTTCATCGAGCGAAAAATATTATTGGTACATAAATGAGTGAAAGAATCTATTATGACCGTTTCTATACATGATCTGAAATCCTTCCATGGTACAAGAGAATCACTATCAATGTTAAAAATGTTAGGACAAGGGGTGACGTTCTCAGGCAGGTATCCTCCCACACTGATTGTGAGCGTACGTGCGACGGTATCCGCCACGAAGTAATGGAAGAACGTGTCGGTTAGATAACCTGGATTGCTGGCACCCTCATCCACATGAGCAAAGATAGCATCTGAATCGATGGATGGATCGTAAGTCGTACCCATCCTGCCCACAAGATTGTTACAACCACTAAAGATATACTTGCTGTCAGCTCCCAGCGATTCTGTGCTCCACAAAGCTTTATCCACATAGATTGCCCTTAAGTTTTCACAGCTGCCAAACATGGAGGTCATATCGGTCACCTGTTTGGTGTTGAAACTATGCAAATTAGTATATCGAAGGTTATAGCATCTACAAAACATGGAATTCATGTCCTTGACATTCTCCGTGTTGAAGTTCGTCAAATCGATCGACTCAAGTTTATTGCATGCGGAGAACATAGTTCTCATGTTGGTAACATTGCTCGTATTGAAGCCAGACACGTCAAATGACTCAAGATTTTCGCAATTCAAGAACATGCTTCTCATGTTGCGTACATTATCCGTATGGAAGTTATCCCCGAAGTCAAGTGCTCTTAAGGAATTCATACCCATGAACATACCAGTCATGTCCGTCACTTTATCGGTATGGAATTTAATGGAAAGAGAATCAATGCGTAAGCAGTCGGCAAACATGAGGCTCATGTCAGTGACCTCTCTCGTATCAAAATAAAAATCCAAGGATTTGAGATTCATACAAGTGTTGAACATCGAACTCATGTCTATCACATTGTCCGTTTCCAGATTATTCAGATTTTCAATGTAATGAAGGTTCTCGAAATCCGCAAACATCCTCCTTGTCGTATATGGATGGAAGTCGCGCATAGACCTATCAATTACAATCAACGTGTCCTCTTTTCTGTAAAGTTTGCTTCCAGAAAGGTCTGGATTTATTTTAGATTGCCAATAGTATTCTATGCCATTGACACCATCTTGCCGCATGATGAAGGAATTGTCAGGGGCAATGCCATAGTAGAAGGTGAGTGTCTTACCTTCTCTGACGACATAGACTTGCTTTCCGTAGGAGAAATAACCAGGGAGGCTCTCCCCTTCATCGATATGGGCGTATGATTTATCTATGTGATTCTTATCATATACTGTTCCTTTTTCTCCAACCAATGAAACACATCCTTTGAACATGTTATCATCATTGCTAAGGGAATCCGTTCGCCAATTATCACTCACCTGAATGGTTGTCAATGAGGAATCGCCCGAGAACATAGACGCCATTTCGGTCACTTGTTGAGTATCGAATCTAGACAAATCCAAGGTGTCAAGACTGCTACAGCCTTTGAACATGCCATTCATGTTGGTAACTTTTCGAGTGTCAAAATTAGGCAACTTCAGTTTCTTACAATTACTGCAATTCGTAAACATAAATGCCATGTTCTCGACCTTACATGTGTTGAAACAGCTTAAATCCAGTTCTTCGAGAGAGGAACAACCGGAGAACATTTGACCCATTTTCGTTACCTTTCTTGTATTAATATCCCATCCAAAATTCAACGAAACAAGAGAAGAGCAGTTTTTGAACATTCCAGCCATGTTTGTGACCGAATCTGTCCTTAGATTTGACAATCCTTCAATCGTTTTCATCCGAGAATAGTCCTTGAACCAGTTAGAAAGGGATGTCGGATGATAAGTTTGCATGGACGGATCAATCACAACGTTTGTAACTGTAGCGACATCAATTGTATCACTTCCGAGAATCCATTTCCCGTCTTTAAGTATGTGTGCTCCAGGGGCGTCTACTCCGTAACACAATCTCAAGTCACATGAGTCGACGCGGTTGTAAGCATCATAATGCACATTAAAAGGTATCGCATACATTTTACGGTCAGTTGCTAACGTGAAATAGCCAGGATCATCCTCTCCGCCATCAACATGCGCATAGATACTACCTGAACCCTTAAAGGTTGTCCCTTTACCTCCAACTAAGTTAGGACAGCCTACAAACTGGTCCGGATATGCAGAGTCATCTGCGAAATGAGACTTGTCCCAAGTTTTGTTGACGATAATAGTACGCAATTTTTTAGTACCTCCTTCTGATCCAAACACCCTCCACGCATCTTTCACCATATTAATGTTTATACCGCTGACATCCAGCACTTCTATATCCAGCATGGTATGGAACATTCCGGATATGGATCTCAGTCTCGCTGTATTAATCCCTATGAGGTTCAATGATTTAAGGTGTAAACATCCGGCAAACATATAGTTCATGTTGGTCACCATGGTTGTTTCGAAGTTACCAATATCCAACGATTCTAAAAAGGCACATCCCTCAAACATGGATTCCATGCTAGTTACATCATACGTATTCAAATTCTCCAACCCCTCAATTGTCTTTGCATGTAAATGATAAAACCATCCCGCAAGAGTGGTAGGACGGTATGATCTGAACGACTGGTCAATAACCACTTTTTTTGTCACCTGATGTCCGTTCAGGTATGTGTCGCCAGACTTCCAGACACTTTTAGGTATACTTGGGTCATTGGGATTTGTTGCTTCCCACGCTACCTCCCAAATGTAGCCGGTAGGCAATTTCGGAGCGTAAGTGTAGGTCCCTTCACCAGGGTTCTCCCCATACTTCAAAGTGAAGGTGGATTCACTCTCATCGAATACTCCGTAAACTACTTTGTTGGCTGCTGCAGCCGACTGATAAAAAAAAGACAACAGGAGAAAGAGCAAGGACATCACTTGCCATCCCTTCCGTTGCGGACCATGACTTATGCAAGGCCTTTGAACTTTTGGAGTAAAATAATTGCACATAAGCTTAACAATATATAATTAACTAATGCCATAGGCTTCATTTGAACCCATGCGTTTCTATAAAATTGTGCTTTATTAATTTCTGGTACACTGTGAATGTAAATTGATACAAATGTATGGTTTTTATAAAATAACGAAACAATTTTTTAAAAAAATAAATGAAACAGGCACGAAATTAACATTTTAACATGGTAGAAGGGGGGTTAAAAATACGAGGGTGTATCAAAATTGAATTTTGATACACCCCCAAGGTTATCTATACCAATCCATTTTAGCGGACTGTACTATTTGCTATTATTTCTTAGATACCAACTCTAATGTATCAGAAGCAATTGTATATTCCTCGTCGGTAGGAACAACGATTACTGTTACTTTAGAATCCTTTGCACTGATTACTTTCTCTTCACCATGTACGCTATCATTGATAGCCTTGTCTAACTTGATACCGAAGAACTCCATATTGCTTAGAACACCTTCACGTACCACTTCAACATTCTCACCAATACCACCAGTAAAGACAATGACATCCACGCCACCCAAAGCAGCCATATAGGCACCTACATATTTCTTGATACGATAGATAACCATATCCAATGCTAATTTAGCACGATCGTTACCCTTCGCAATGGCAGCACGAATCTCACGCATATCAGAAGAGACACCAGAGATACCCAACATACCACTCTGCTTATTCAAGATATCTGATACCTTCTTTGCATTGTATCCTTCTGTCTCCATCAAATAAGTGATAGCACCTGTATCAATATCACCCGAACGAGTACCCATCATCAATCCTTCCAACGGTGTCATACCCATGGACGTATCATAAGACTTACCGTCCTTGATAGCTGTTACGGAACTACCATTACCGATGTGACAAGTAATCATGCGTGTTCCCTCAGGCTTAATGCCCAACACTTCAAACGCACGTTTGGATACATAACGATGACTGGTTCCGTGGAAACCATATCGACGTACTTTATCCTTCTCATACAACTCATACGGAATAGCATACAAGAAAGATTCTTTCGGCATAGTCTGATGGAATGCAGTATCAAATACAGCAACTTGCGGACAATCAGGCAACAACTCCTCTACGGCCATGATACCCTTCAAGTTAGCAGGGTTATGCAATGGACCCAATGGGAAACATGCACGAATCTGGTCTTTCACCACTTTATTGACAATACAGCTCTCTGTAAACTTATCACCTCCGTGAAGAATTCTATGACCTACAGCATCCACCTCATTCAAGGATTTGATACAACCCTCTGTTGGATCTGTCAATACTTTAAAAATTAACTCAATACCATCAGAGTGATCTGGCATATCTTTTTCGATAACAGCCTTCTCACCATTTTTCTTGGTGAATTTGAGGAATGAACCAGGGATACCGATTTTCTCGACTCCACCCTGAGCCATCACCTCTTTAGTGCTCATATTGAACAACTTATACTTGATAGAAGAACTACCACAGTTGATTACTAATATCTTCATTTTTCTATGTCATACCATCCACCCCTTGGAATCAAGGGGCAGATGCATTAAATGATTTACGAATTAATTATTGCTTTTAGCCTCGATAGCTTGATTAACTGTGATTGCCACCATTTTTACAATGTCATCAACGGAACAACCACGAGAAAGATCATTGATTGGAGCAGCCAAACCTTGCAACAACGGACCGATAGCCTCGGCACCAGCCAAACGTTGTACCAACTTGTAACCGATGTTACCAGCTTCCAACTCAGGGAATACCAAAACATTAGCAGTACCGGCCACTTCACTATTAGGAGCCTTGCTCTTTGCTACAGAAGGAACGATTGCAGCATCAGCTTGCAACTCACCATCCAACTTCATATCAGGAGCCATCTCTTTTGCAATTTTAGTAGCTTCAATTACCTTATCTACCATCTCGTGCTTAGCACTACCCTTGGTAGAGAAAGAAAGAATAGCCACACGAGGGTCTTCGAAACCATAAATGTTCTTAGCTGTCTGACCACTACATACAGCAATCTGAGCCAATTGTTCAGCATCAGGATTAGGCGTTGCAGCACAATCAGCGAACAACATCAAACCATTGTATCCGATATTTTTATCTTTGAAAATCATGATGAAGCAACCAGAAACCACACCGATACCAGGTCTAGTCTTTACGATTTGGAAAGCAGGACGAAGTACATCACCTGTGAAGTTTCTTGCACCAGCTACTTCTCCATCAGCATCACCATTCTTGATCATCAAGCAAGCCAAATACAAAGGATCCTTTACCTTTTCGATAGCTTGTTCCTCTGTCATACCTTTCTTCTGACGAAGCTTAAAAAGTAGGTCAGAATACGTCTTGCTATTAGGATTGTTAGCAGGGTCAATAATAGTTGCCTTAGAGATATTCTTCAAACCGAACTGAGAAGCCATTCCCTCTATTTCCTGTTTGTTGCCCAAAAGGGTAATCTTAGCAATACCCTGTTCAATAATTTGATCAGCGGCTTTCAACGTTCTCTCCTCTGTTCCTTCAGCAAGAACAATACGTTGAGGGTTAGCCTGAGCCCTTTTGATAACACTTTCAATTAATTCCATAGTGTATATTATATTTTATTTTGATAATTTTTATACGGTAAATTAGCCAACGCATTCGCCAATTTATTCAGTATAGGCTGAATCATCGGTTCCACCATCGATTTAACGATAAAATTTAGATCCGCCTTTATCGTAAGTTTAATACGCGTGTCATTCTCTGCCACCTGTTTCAGCTGGATCCAAAAATCAAAACCGATCATTGACTGATCAGAAGTAAATTTTATCGTCTTATTCGGTTCCCGATCAATAATTCTCACCCCCATATTTCCAAGTGGATTAATAGAAAAATGGCAAGAATCAGAATCATAGGTAAGGTTTGAAACCTTATCCTGTGGAATTTTAGCCTTGATGTATTCAACGTTTCGCATATCAGACAAAACCTTGAACATCTCATAATCGTTGCACGCAGCCTTTGTTACTTCACTTTCAAATGTTGACATCTTATCAGCTTATATGTAATTCTTATTTACCCCAAACTTCAGGAGCCTCTCTCCATTTTTTCAATGTCTCCATTTCAACCTCTCCAATCTGCTTTGTATCGAGTAGATGTTGAAGGACAGCATTGTAATTTGACAATGTGGTTAGCTCAACATTTGCTTCAGCAAACTTCTCAGAAGCTACAGGGAAACCGTATGTGAAGATGGCTACCATACCCATCACTTCAGCACCTGCTTCACGAAGAGAAGCAACAGCCTTCAAACTACTACCTCCAGTAGAAATCAAATCCTCAATCACCACCACTTTTTGTCCGGCTTTCAAATCACCTTCAATCAAGTTACCCATTCCATGATCCTTAGGAGCAGAACGAACATAGATAAATGGTTTCCCAAGTAAATCAGCAACTAAAGCACCCTGTGCGATAGCACCTGTAGCCACACCTGCTATTACATCTACACCCGCATATTTTGCACGTACGATATTGGCCAATTCTTCTTTGATCAACGTACGAATTTCAGGATAAGACAAAGTTTTACGATTATCACAATAAATAGGTGATTTCCACCCAGATGCCCATGTAAAAGGATTCTTTGGTTGAACCTTTACAGCATGAATGCCGAGCAATTTCTCAGCCACTTTGTTTTCTACTTGGCTCATAATTCCTAACTAAGTTTAATTTATCTTTCGTTTCTAAATTGTCATCTTTGCATATAACACCGAAGTTGCAACAAAGTTAGTAGAAATTTATCACTTTATTTATAGGTTTAAGCAAAAAAATGGGACTATTCGTTTTTTTTGAACAGCCCCATTTTTATGATCCTTATGAATTTAAAGAAAATCCTAAGACTTTTTTATTTCCTTGTCAAGATAGCAGGTAATTCATTAGCAGAACCATCCTCTTTTTTCACAACAGGGAAATCGCCTTTATAGCACCAGTGTGCATTTGCGATGTTATGTTTACGGAAAATCGTTACGATATCATCATACCATCTTAAGCGAATCTCCTTGTCAATGTATCGAGGATAAGCTCCAAATTCACCACAATACAATTGCAGACCCAAAGAATCTGCCAGATGAATTGCTGGCTCTAACTCATTCTCCAATGTCTCAATATTCACAACAATATTATTCGTACGCATCTGTGCACGTTGCTCCTCTGTCAAATCCTTGAAGCTAGTAGTATCCTCTACGATCAACCCAGGGTAATTAACCTGTCCTGTATAATATTTTGTGCTCTCGCTCCATGGTGCACGATAGTGTGTAATCAACAATGGAGAGTAGAAGTGGAAGCTAAGTATCAAGTTCTTATCATTTTCAGGAACTGATAAATGAGCAAAAGAAGAAGGCACTTGCCAATAGTTAGCACCGATAACCAACATTCTGTTAGGCTCCTCTTTTCTGATTGTTTCGATGAACGTAGCGACAAAGTTATTCCATACCTCAAATGATGGGGCATTTGGTTCGTTCAATATCTCATATGCTACACGTTCGTTTGGATAAGACTTCAACTCTTTTTGAAGATCCAACCAGATAGACAAAAACTTCTCTTGATCCTCTTTGTTTTCAAACAATGAATTAGGCTTAGCATTCTCACTGTTAAAATGATAAGAACGAAGAATATGAAGGTCCACAATGATATTCAAATTATTCTCCAAAGACCATTGAATAGCGTTATGCAACAGTTTGAATCCACTTTCATCATGATTCATCTGCTCATCATATAACTGCTCCTCATCGATTGGGAGACGAACATGATTGAATCCCATGGCAGCAATAGAGTCAAAATCCTTTTTGGTAATCATACTATCTCTCTCAGCACCTCTGAAAGGAGATTGAGATAACCAGTGACTTACATTCACTCCATTACCTAGATTAAAAACTGTAACAGAAATAGAATCTGTTGTATTTCCCTCTGTTTGATTGAGTTTTGTATTCTTATTGCAAGATACAAAACCTAAGGCTGCAATCACAACACTTGCTAAAATAAACTTTACCCTCATATAATTAATTTTATACTTTAAAATCTTACAAAAATAACTTTATTTCCCGAAAAACAAAATGTTCAAAGGATTAATTGAAGATAAAATTACCCTAAAAACAAAAAAAGCGTTACCCAAAAGGATAACGCTTTATATACTAAAGCTAAAATTATTTAGCCAAATGTGCTTTTACATCATCGTTGTGAACGATCTTCTCATCAAAACAGTAAGCACCTGTTTTAGGAGACTTAACCATCTTAATAACCTTTGCATAAGAACGTCCCTCACCTTTTTGAAGGGATGCAACTGCTTTCTTTGCCATAATCTATTCTCTTTTAAAAGTTTAAATTACTTAATTTCTTTGTGAATAGTATATCTTTTCAAGATTGGGTTGTATTTCTTCAATTCCAATCTATCTGGGGTATTTTTTCTATTCTTAGTTGTGATATAACGAGATGTTCCAGGCATACCACTATCTTTATGCTCGGTGCACTCCAAAATTACCTGCACACGATTTTCTTTTCCTTTTTTTCCCATTTTTCTAGTCCTCCATTAAATGTTACCTTTCTTTGCTGCATCAATTAAAGCCGCATTAAGACCCTTTTTGTTAATTGTACGAAGCCCCTTAGCAGACAACTTCAAACTAATCCAACAATCCTGCTCTGGCCAATAAAACTTTTTAGTAAACAAATTAACATCAAATGTTCTCTTAGTTCTTCTTTTGGAGTGAGATACATTATTTCCATTTAATGCTGTTTTACCAGTAATTGCACAAATTTTTGACATCGCTGTATAAAATCTAAAAGTTATTACTCATAAAGCAAGGTTCCCATTTTTTCCTGATCTTCTTATCGAAGCAGCGTAACTATCAGAAAACTAACTAAATGTCACCTTTCCTTCCTAAAAAAATTACCTTCGGATTCACCAATATCCGAATAAATTTCTGAGGTGCAAAATTACAATCATTTTTTATTTCCTACAAATTCTTTTGCTAAAAAAATTGCTTCGACTGTCGCTTTTTCTATGTTTTTTTCTCTCGAATTCCCCAATTGTAACTTTCTAGATGCTACGCGATCTGCGTCTGCCACAGCTATCCATACGGTTCCTACTGGCTTGTCTTTGGTTCCTCCGCCCGGACCTGCTATTCCTGATACTGAGATGCCAATATCTGTTTTCAACAAGCGTCTGACTCCCCTTGCCATCTGCTCCACGGTTTGCTGGCTGACCGCCCCTACTGTATCCAACACCTCCTGCTCAACCCCCAATATAGCATGTTTTACTTCATTACAATAGGCAACCACCGATCCTATATAAAAGGCAGAACTGCCGGGATGCTTTGCTAAATACGAGGCAATGGTTCCTCCCGTACAACTTTCTGCAGTCGAAATCGTTAATCCTTTTTCCAGTAACAGATTCGTCAAAATCTTTTCAGGTGGAATATCTTCATATGCTAGGATATCGTCTCCCAAAATAGCTCGTAACTGTTCTACATACATGTCCATTTCTTTCTGCAGCTCAGCTCTCTCTTCTGCCTCCCCTGTCAAACGTACCTGTAGATATCCAGCCCGATGGAAAAGAGCTATCCGAATGTTATCTGGCAATTCTGTTTTCCACTTCTCTATCTGAACAGATAAAGCAATCTCTCGTCCTTCTCGGATCATCAGAGTTCGCCTCTCAATTATTGCCTGCTCTAAAAATTCCGTCAGCTTAGGAAGCACCTCCTTTTGCATAACCTCTTCCAACTCACCTTGATAACCAGGCATCCAAACCAACACCTTATCCATCCGCTCAAACCATAAAACTGGCATGACACTCTCCTGATTGAGAATCGGACTACATATCTTTGGAAGCATAGCCTGTCTTCTGCACCACTCTGTAGGCACATCCGCCCTATTCTTCATGATACGAAGCGCATTCTCGTATGTCGCCTCATGAAACGTCAGCTCTGTACAGAAGATTTCGCATAAGCACTCTTTTATAAAGTTATCCTCATCGATTCCAACCCTACCCATTAAAAAAACAGCATCAGCTTGATTGAAGGCTGTGGCGACAGACGATAAAATCTGAGACTTATTGCTGGGGATAGATGTAATCTGCTGGACTGCAAAACCATTTTCACTCAGACATTTCCCTAGCCATGCCAAGTTGAAACCCTTATTGTTGCCAACTAGAATTTCATCATCAATGGTTACTATCTCTATTCTATTTTTCATCTTGTTTTGTTTTCTTGTTTTTCCCTGCAAATATATTACATATTACTATTGTTTTTCCCTTGCAATTTTAATTAAAAAAAATAAAATCAAAAATTCATGCTTTTATTTTATGTATGTATTTTACTATATATTTTATTTCTCTATTTTACATCTGTCCGAAATCCCTTTGTTTATACTGACTCTAGCTGTATTTATGCGGAAAGATTGTAAGATTAGTGCGGAACTTTTGATACCCTCAGTGCGGAAAGATTGAAACACCTATGTGGAAAGATTGTAATATCCCCTTCATCTTGAAAGATAACAATTTTTCCGCACCGATATTTATGTGTCTGATTCTCAATAGGCTATTGTTTTAGTGCGGAACTTTTGATACTTTTTTATTGCCTAAATATCCCCTAAAAGATTACATTTTTTCCGCACAGTAAGCTCTTCCGTACGATGTGAGTGCGGAACTTTTGTTCTGTTTTATTCTTTACCTTCTTGCTTTAAATGTAATAATATATCATTGATATTCAGAGTATTATATTTTTTTTATACTTTCAATGGATCCCCGTCTCTTTCAAACTGTTTATTTTCTCGAAAGATAACAATTTTTCCGCACTCATATTTATGTGTCTGATACTCAATAAGCTATTGATTCAGTGCGGAACTTTTGATACTTTTTAGTGCCTAAATACCCCCTTAAAAGATTACATTTTTTCCGCACGAACCGTCTGTGGCGCGACGTTTCATCCCTGATTTAAGCTTATAGCGATGATCTAAAATGAAGGGGAATTTATAAAATAGTAACATACAGATACTTACAACTATTCTTTCTGTTTCTTTTCTCTATTGAACACTTCTGTTCGTCGTGTATGAAACAAAACATTTCTTCCGCACTCATTTATAGTTTTGAAAAAAAGAGAACATTTCTTCCGCAGATCTACACGTTTTTTCTGGTGCGGAAAAATTGTAATCTTTTTATGTCGCTCCTCCTTTTAATCTTACAATCTTTCCGCACTCGATAGTCAAAAGAGAACATTTCTTCCGCAGATTCTTTTTTATAGATTAAAAAAATTTTTTCTCTTCTTTATTTTATTCATCTATTTTTTATTAATTTTATATCATATTTTACATTGTAACATAAATCATTGAAATTCACTATAATAACCTTAAATTTTTGCCTATTTTGCGGAAAGATTGAAAAGATAGTGCGGAACTTTTGAAAAAAAAATGCGGATAAAATGATAGATTATTTCGGAAAGTTTGTTATCTTTGCGTTGTTAAATAGTTTTATATGGAAAATAACGTAGATAAAATTGCAGAAGGAGATGACTTGAAACGTATTCTGGAAGTGGCAAATCAAGTGCTCCGTAATTTTGCAGATTCAACAGATCCTTTGTGTAAGAAGGTTAAGGTGGGTTTTATCATTGATAATTGTGTTCCCTATTCGTTTCGAGAGGATGGTGGAATCAATTTTTATACCAAGCGTTCTGTTTATGAGATGTTCGAGGATCCATCTTCGGAGTATCATTTTTTTGCTCCGTTGTATCAGATCATGGATACCTATCGAATTCATTTTACGTTATATGATGTTCTACCTGCCGAGTTGGATGAGTTTCAGAAGGGTATTCTGTTGAAGATCCGTCGCCCGATGGAACGTTTCTATTCCAATTTGATGCGTTCGAAAGCTGGAGAAGAGTTGTTTATTAAGATGCAGGATAAACAATTCGATTCAGTTACAGATGTCACGTTCTTCCAGAGTAACCGTTTAACACAGGCGAGACAGAAGTTTTCTTTGATTCAAAAGAAATTTATGAGTTATATGATCGCCAATTTCCAGAAAAGTAATCCTCAGATTTTTGGTGGTGCATGTATGGATGTGCCTACGGCCGAGTTGGTGAGTGTGGGATGTGCTAGTAGTAATCTATCGTTACGTAGAAGTTTGTCTGAGTTGCAGAAAAAACTTTGTGTTGATTTTGAGGATGAGGATGGCAACTGGCAGTCGATAGCCTTGATTACTAAGTTGGAGATGGCCAAGTGGGGAAAGTCTATCTATGTGGAGATGAGTCCGACAATGGTCAGTCTGGTGAATAGAATCACGGCAATTGGTAATTATACGACGATGAATTTGAGTACGACCATGCGTACTCGTTCATATACTACCTTACGATTATATGAGTTGTGTTCTCAGTTTAAGAATAGTGAGAAGATGATGGTGAACATAACGGATAAACACTTAAGGGAGTTGTTGAATTGTGAGGAGAAGTTCTCTGATAGTTGTGATTTTGAACGATATGTTATAAAACCTGCACAAGAGGAGTTGGAGCGAATGGCTAATGAGGGGGAAAGTGAGTTATACTTTGATTATACCATTGGTAATAAGGTATCGGTACCTGGACAGAAGAGACGTGCCATCACCAACTGGATCTTTTTTATAAAGGTGGTTGGTAATTCATTCCGACAAAATCTGCTTAAGATGAACAAAAAGGACAAGGAGAAGCTTTGTGTAGATTTCTATATGGAGGTTATTACCTCTTTCTTCCCTGATACGTACATCCAGGAGGATTATATCCGGAAGTTCAAAATGTTGGATTACGAAACACAGTTAAACTATGTTGAGGAGTTAAATTTTAAGTTGCCGAATAAAAAGGAAAAAGATGCAAAGGAATATTTGAATTCCTCTTTACGTAACTTATTAAAAGCTAAAAGTGCGAAGCCTCTTTCGTTCGATTTTCAATAACGGAAGATGCTTTCAGAAGAGTTGGATAATATAATTATTGAGATACATCCATACAACATATCTTGTGCATTTCCCCAATGTCATAAAGAGTGTTACATATTTTATATCGGAGTGTAGATATCCCAAAGCAACATTGATAACATCTCCAACGATGGGGAGGAAAGAGAAAAAAGCCATGACTGCGCCTTTCTTTTCAACCCATTTGTGTATTTTAAAAAGTCGTTCCTCGCTTACACCTAGATATTTTTCAATCCATTCTATTTTGCCTTTGCTGCCAAGCCAGTAACAGGTGAGTCCGCCTAATGTGTTGCCGATTGTCCCTAATATAATACATGCCCATGGGGAGGAACCCGAAATCAATAGACCTGTTAAGATCAATTCTGAGCTGAAGGGTAAAATGGTAGCAGAGAGAAAGGATGCTATAAAAAATCCCCAATAACCGTATTGTATCAAGAAATTTATCATAGACTCCACTTGTAGTCAGGGAAAAGCATGAAGGCGATAGAGCTGAGTAAGAAAATCCCCCATCCTATTTTTGTTGAAAGGGAAAAGTCTGAAGAGAAGGCTTGTCCGATCAGAAAGGAGGAGAAGAAGAAAAATAAAGGAAGTAGAAGTGCATCACTTGTTATTCCTAGACAAAGCAGAAGAACGGTGAGGATGAGCATATAAAGAAGGAACATCGTCTCTTCTCTATTTCGTATGCTTTGATGGGAACGTAAAAAGAATACTTTTACGATTGCAAAGACGGTTATCGCACTGATGACACAAAGGTATAATAAGGTATTTTGATTTAATTGTGTCCATAGAGATGGAGCATCAGAAAACCATGAAGTGAGATAGTTCGTCCAATAATATGTATTATCTGTTGCTACATATATAAGTGTGGTATATAATAAAGGTATAGATATGCCCATGAGGTAGGCTATGAACGTTCGGAAAGATAATGTTTTTTGTTGGTAGAACAGTAAAAATAAGACAAGTGTATAGAAGATGCAGGAATGAGAAAACAAGGTAGCTATTCCTAATAGAATCCCTATATTGAAGACACCAATAGTTATTTCTCTTTGTGAGCATTCGTAGAGTTTAAACGAAAAGAAGGTGATGATAGCAAAGAGAAGAACAATAATCAGGGCGATACTGAAAGAGTGAGGCCTGAGTGCTAGTGAAGAGATGACGATAAAGATAAAGGCAGGAAGAATTGTTCTAACTGCAATAAAAGAATAGATTTCGTTGATCCATACCATCGAAAATGCTACAAGCATAAGAATGATGGCGGATAGAACGATAGCGGGGATTGAAAGGAAGTTAAAATTATGAGCCAAAAGATAAGCCAGTGGAGAATCGCCTAGCAATAGGTTCTCCACTGGTAAAACTTCACTCGTGGATTCAAATAATCCACTCCATAGTAATATTACGGTAATTATACAGAAAGCAATGTTAGATGCTTTCGGAAGAATTAAGTCTGTATAGCTACGAAAATCCATGGTTTTATTTTAAATCCTTACCGATATCGCTTCTGAAATACTTTTTATCGAAATTGATTTTTTGTACGTTTTGGAAGGATTGAGCCAATGCAGCTTCTTTGTCTTTTCCGTAAGAGCTGACAGAAAGAACGCGTCCGCCGCTAGTGACTAGTTTTCCATCTTTCATTTGTGTTCCTGCGTGGAAAACGATACTGTTTTGAACGTTTTCAAGTCCGGTGATTTCTTTTCCTTTCTCGTATGCTTCTGGATAACCACCTGAAACCATCATAACGGTAACTGCAGCACGTTCGTCTTCAATCAATGTTTTAGTACCCAAAGAATTAGTAGCTACTCCTTCGAAGAGTTCCACAAGATCTGATTTTATACGGAGCATTACAGCTTCTGTCTCAGGATCACCCATGCGTACATTGTATTCAATGACCATTGGTTCGTTCTTCACATTGATAAGACCGAGGAAGATGAATCCTTTGTAGCAGATCTTTTCTTTCTTCAATCCTTCAATTGTAGGGATTACAATACGTTCCTCTACTTTTTTCATGAAGGTTTTATCTGCGAATGGAACAGGAGAAACAGCACCCATTCCACCGGTGTTAAGACCAGTATCTCCCTCACCGATTCGTTTGTAGTCTTTTGCTACAGGGAGTATCTTATAATCGTTTCCATCGGTTAAAACGAAGACTGAACATTCAATACCTGAAAGGAATTCTTCAATCACAACAGTTGCACTTGCATCACCGAATTTTCCGTCCAACATGTTTTTTAGTTCCTGTTTTGCTTCTGCAAGGTCGTTAATGATCAACACACCTTTACCAGCAGCCAATCCATCAGCTTTCAAAACATAAGGAGCTTGAAGTTCTTCTAAGAATTTACATCCATCAGCCAATGTGGAAGCGGAGAAACTCTTGTAACGTGCAGTTGGAATGTTATGACGCATCATGAAAGCCTTAGCGAAGTCTTTACTTCCTTCTAGCTGAGCACCTTCCTTGGATGGTCCGATGACTGGTATGTTCTTTAATTCAGGATCTTCAACGAAGAAGTCGTAAACACCCTTCACCAAAGGATCTTCTGGACCAACAACAACCATATTAATGTTTTTCTCTAAAACGAACTTCTTGATAGCAGGAAAATCTGTGGCTGAGATAGCTACGTTTTCTCCTACGGTGAGTGTTCCTCCATTACCTGGAGCGATATATAACTTATCAACTTTGTTACTTTGGGACATCTTCCATGCCAATGCATGTTCGCGTCCTCCAGAACCTAATAGTAATATATTCATATGAATCAGTTATTAATTATTTTATCGTTTAAGACTTCGAAATGATACCCTTCAGCTATGAGAAATTCGATGGCCTTTGGCAAGGCATATCGTAAGTTCTTTTCTGCTTTTAACGAATCATGAAAAACTATAATAGAACCGTTTCGAGTATATTTTTTTACGATATTCAAGACTTTTTCACCTGATAGTTTCTGGTTGTAGTCACGAGTAACAACATCCCAAAAAACGATGAAAAATTTTTTTCGTAGAATAAAAAATTGTCCATAGCGTAATGTGCCATGAGGGGGACGAAAAAGGTTACTATTTACATGTTCGTTTGCCTTGTAAACATTTTCGATGTATTTCTTACTAAAGTTTGTCAGTCCCGCCAAATGATTATACGTATGGTTTCCTATGGTGTGACCATCGTTTAATATCATTTGGAATATATCCGGATGTTTTTTTACATTTTCGCCTACACAGAAGAAAGTTGCTTTTATGTTGTGCTGACGAAGCAGTTCTAAAACATAAGGCGTTACCTCAGGAATAGGACCATCATCGAAAGTTAAGTAAACGGTCTTCTCTTTTTTCGGAAGTCGCCAAACCGTCTTCGGAAAGATTTTCCGAATGACGGTTGGTACTTGTTCTATTAGCATGACTTTAATTCAAGCGTTTATAAATATTCATGAATTTTTGGTACAGATCGTAATCCTCCTTCAAATCTTCATCTTTAACTCCTGTTGATTGTCTAATCTGTAGGATATCAGCAAAGATAGAGAAGTACTCTATAAAATCAGAGGATACTGTTTTCTGTTTCTTTGGATCCATATCGGCAATCCATGTGAGGTATTGAAGAGCATTCTCTCTCATTGCCGTGAGAATAGGTTCTGCTTTTTCTTGTTCGCCCAAATCAACGTATTGACGAGCCATCATCAAACTTCCTGATGTATAAGGAATCTGAGGAACAGGCATCACCTTATTACAGTAATCTAACGCTTCAATAGCCTTTGCTTTATTTGCGCTTTCTTTTGCTTTAATTGCAGACTCATCAATTTGATTAGCATAGTTATCCAATTGTTGAATCATCTCAGCTCTGGATAAGTTTTCAGAACATCCTGTGATTTCGCATGTAATTGCTGGAGCGGATGCGATCAGTAATGAGTCAGTGTAGCTCGTATGGTTATTGATCCTATCGTTACTATAGTATATTCGGCTTAATGATCGATAAGCGTTCATATAACTAGCATTTGGCTGATTCATCGTGTTAATATTCGCAGGAGTTTGAGTAAGAGCCCATTTAAGCACTTCGCAGTATTGTTTTTCTACTTTTAATTTTGAACTCTCATTCATGAGTGCATCTACTAAGCGAACAAACATAAAGCGAAGGGTGGATGTCATACGGAGATTGTTTTCATCCATATAGATATTTGGATTCTCAGCAATACCACCCCATTTAAACTTGTGCATCAAGTTATCGTATGTACGGTCGATATTGACATACTCTCCTTTGGCAAGTACACCTCCTGTCTTAGGAAGAACTCGATAAGCCATACCTTCAAGTGAAAGATATCTTTGCAGACCAAGGTAACTATCGCTTCCTACTGTGACAGCAAAGTAGATTGGACGTTTCCAATGGTTATTCTGCAATAGATCCATGATCATCACTTCGTGTTTACCAAGATAACTCTTTGAAGATAGGTTCATTTGTATTCTATCAACAATCTGAGATTTCTCCTTGCTAGATACTGCACCGTTGGCAACAACTTCATCCTTGTTAACATCAAGATAGAAACGTTTAGAAGGGATAAAGTTAACATTCTCGTCTCCATACGGATTGTATTGCTTATACTTTACAGGATTCTTTGCGATTTCAAGAGCTAAATCCATGTTAATCTCTGGTACGATTGAAGAGAGGTAAGCTACATCCAATCTTCCATTCATGTAGTCTTTTGGTTCTAGCGCCAATGGAAGTGGATCGGAGTCGTATGCTTGATGTTTCATTTGATCTACATACCAACCCATTTGTAAGTAGCTCAGATTGGCTACACGGGCATCGGTTCCTACACCTTCTACTTCTTGGTTGTACCATAGAGGGAATGTATCATTATCTCCGTTGGTGAAGATAACAGCATTTGGCTCTAATGATAGAAGGTAGTTTTGTCCGAAGTCGCGACAAGTATAACGTCCAGAACGATCATGATCATCCCAGTTTTGACTTGCCATTAAGGTAGGCACTCCCAGACAAAGAATCGTAGCTGCTGTTGCTGCAATTCGTTTGTCGATAAACTTATTTAGCTTATCTGCAATATAAAGAACGCCCAATCCAATCCAGATACAGAACGCATAGAAGGAACCTGCGTATGCATAGTCACGTTCTCTTGGCTGATATGGTGTCTGGTTCAAATAGAGAACGATGGCAATACCTGTCATGAAGAACAGGATGAACGTAATCCAGAAGTTCTCATAACCCTTCTTTCCCTTTGAGAATTGGTATAAGATACCGAGAATACCCAAAAGGAATGGTAGGAAATAGTATTTGTTACATCCTTTGTTTGCCTTCAATTCATCTGGCATGGTACTTTGGTCACCCAATCGAATTGAATCCAGGAAGTTGATACCACTGATCCAGTTACCATGAAGCACGCCACCATGACCTTGAATATCATTCTGTCGGCCTACAAAGTTCCACATAAAGTATCTAAAATACATAAATCCAACCTGGTAGGAGAAGAAGAATCTTAGGTTCTCTCCGAAAGTAGGAACAACCTTGTTTTTCAAACCTCCCATTGAGGTATAGAATGCTCTACGTCCCTTGATGTTACCCCATTGTCTATAAGCTTCAACATGGGCAGGTTGTTTACTATACATACGAGGGAAGAGCATACAAAGATCATATTTATATGTTTTCTTTTTATCGTATGCCTCGTAGCTATCCTTTTCGTTTTCTTTTGTTTTTATCTTCTTTGCATAGAGGTTTTCTTTTTCCTCTATATCCAACTCCCAACCTTTATTTGTCTTTTTGCGTTTTAGTTCAGAAGCGTAACTTTCACCATATAATAATGGTGTATCACCATATTGTTCACGGTTCAAGTAGCTTTTTAAAGCAAATACATCGTCAGGTGAGTTTTGATCCATTGGTGTGTTTGCAACAGAACGGATGATGATGGTTGCATACGTTGAATAACCCAATAGAATAACTGTACAGCATAGAATGATTGTATTCAAGAGCGGAATACTGATACGTTTGCTGTTGTTTATAAGAACAATAAATAGTACGATGGACAATAGCAAACCAATGATTGGATTGATTCTTCCTCCTAAGAATGGAATACCCAAAAGAAGAATGGAAAGAACAAACGCAATAATCATTCTTATGTTGATTGTTTGTGTATTCTTGTTGGTTGATGTTGATGTCAGATTCGCTTCTTTAGAAGGTCTCATTGTTTCATAAACACCCCATATCAAGCAGGCAATCAACAGGATTGCATAGACAATAGTACCTACATTGAAACTGAAGCCTAGGTCATTGACAAAGAATAGCTCAAACCATCCAGCCACTTGTACAAAGCCTGGAATTATACCATATAGAATGAATACAAGGATAACACATGAGATGCCTAAGGCAATCATACTACCCTTTAATGTTGCATCGTATTTTTTAAAGTAATATACAAGCACCAATGCAGGAATCGTCAGCAAGTTCAAAAGGTGTACACCAATGGAAAGTCCCATTAGATAGGCAATCAATACTAACCAACGGTTTGCATAAGGTTGGTCAGCTACATCTTCCCATTTCAGAATTGCCCAGAAACCAGCTGCAGTAAAGAGTGATGAATAAGCGTAAACCTCACCTTCTACAGCGGAGAACCAGAATGTATCTGAGAAGGTATAAGCCAACGCTCCGACAGCACCAGCACCTAGGATGGCGATGGTTTGAGCGGTCGTGATCTCATTGTCATTCTTTAATACGAGTTTGCGAGCTAAATGAGTAATGGTCCAGAATAAGAACAATATACACAATGCACTACAGATGGCCGAGAAACTATTGACCATCATGGCTACGTGTGCTTGATCTGATGCAAAAAGGGTGAAAAACCTTGCTGTCAACATGAAGAAGGGTGCTCCCGGTGGATGTCCTACTTCTAATTTGTCTGCTGTTGAGATGAATTCGCCACAATCCCAAAAACTGGCTGTTGGCTCAATTGTCAGTAAATATGTAATGGCTGCAATTGCAAAAACCATCCACCCGACAATGTTGTTGTACAATTTGAATCGCTTCATTATATAAATTATTATTACTTTTCAAGTATAGAATATGCACTTTTTGCATACGAATTGCAAAGGTAGTGTTTTTTTTGTAGATTAGGAATGAAATATTGATGAATTCGATAGATTTTATATGATTGTGGGGTAGATACAAATAAAGCCAGGAAGATTCCTGGCTTTATTTATGTAATCATCCGAATGGATTATTCTTCGATTGCCTTTGGATCTGGACCAAATTGATTTTCGCCCTTGTCACCTTCTTTGCAGTACCAGTAAAGAAGAACGAAGTTAACAATAGGAATTAAACCTATTAAAAGATAAATTCCTTTTTTGTTAATGTCGTGAAGTCTGCGAACTGCAACAGCTAGTCCTGGAATACACAATGCTAAAGCAAAAATCATACTTATAGTAGAAAGTATAGGTAATTGTGCATATATTCCTATAAAATAAACAGGATAGTATATGCACAGAAAAATTAGTGTGAACATCCAATACTCTTTTCTTCTCGCGCGACCATTAAAATTTGCGTAATTTTTTAAACATTTAATAAACCACTTCATTTTTTTAATTTTTTAAGTTTAACATATAAATTATTAATTCTCTTTTGTTTCTATGTATTTGTAATCATTATATAATTGAATAAGGAATCTTTCGCTGTTACTCTCCTGTTGTTCTAGATTCAGCTTTTTACTTAATGACCTTGCTATTTCCGTTTGTTGGGAAACATAATTGGGATCGTATAATGCTTTTAAAATTAATGTTTCTTCTTTCTCTGTCATGGTATTCAGTTGAGTATAGACGGGTTGATAATCTCTTTCCACATATCTATAATCATCTTCAATAGAGACATTAACGAGTTTCTTTGTTTTCTCATTTACGACATAACATCCAGCTGCCATGTCTCCTATTCTTTGGCTATATTTATTAATGAAGAAGAAACCAATGAGCATACTGTCGATTGGATAGATAATCCAGCGCAACAGACACTGTTGGAAAGAGGGAGGCTGACAATTATCGGAAATGACTTTTATCTTCATGATCTTCTTCCCTATTGTTTTCCCATGCCAAGAATATTCTAGTATAAGATTCATCGTATATATGAGAACATATACAGTGGCTATGGTAAAAATGTTGGGTTTAAGATAGTATTTTTCTAATTCCATAATAACAATGAATGATAAAAGGACAATCAGCCATTGAATGGCTCTGTCAATACTCAAAGCAATCATGCGACTGTCAGTTCCTGCAACCTGATAGTTCATTTTTACATATTGTCCATTGATTACTTCAATTTTCCTAATCATTATTCTTTTGTTTGTGTTTTTGCAAAGTTATTAGATTATATTATTTTTGCAAAAATTAATTTAAAAATGAAAGAAAATATTTTCGTCAGACAAAATAAGAAAAAATGGCTGAAATATGAGCAGGAAATAAAGCATCTCAGTACATTATCGACGCAACGCATAGCGGATATGTATCAGGATGTTACGGCAGACCTATCCTATTCACAAAGTCAGTTTCCTGATGCTCGCGTCACGTCCTACTTGAATAATATGGCGCTTTCTCTTCATGACTATGTTTATACGCCACGTAAAACTAATTTTTTACGTTCGACGATCCATTTTTTTTCATACGTCATTCCTAAATATGTGGCAGACGCCCGTTTTGAATTAAGATTGTCCTTCATTATATTCCTGTCATTCACTATTGCAGGTGTTATTTTAGCTGTTCAGGACATAGAAAACATTATTAACACGTTAGGTCCTGGTTATGTTGATATGACACTTGATAATATAAAAAATGGAGTGCCGACAGATGTATATGGAAGTAGCAATCAGACAGATATGTTCTTGTTTATTGTTATAAATAATCTACGGGTAGATATAACAACGTATTCATACGGGTTGATACCGATTTTGGGCCCTGGTTATATTCTGATGAAGAATGGAATAATGTTGGGGGAGTTTCAGACTTTATTCTTTTTAAATAATGTAGGATTTCAGTCTATGACAGCTATTTGGATTCATGGAACGATTGAAATCTCCACTATCATCATATGTGGTGGGGCTAGTCTTGCTTTAGGCATGGGCTGGATATTTCCTAAGACGTATTCACGGAAAGAGGCACTGAAGAGAAGTGCACTTCGAAGTATCAAGATATTCATGTCAATTATTCCGCTGACCATCTTAGCGGCTTTCTTTGAAAGCTTTCTGACTAGGCATACTGAATATCCTTTATTTGTCAAGCTCCTAATCATCTTCGGTTCATTGGCATTTATTATTTTTTATTATGTGATTCTCCCTAATAAAATAAGGAAGGAGGAGAAACAATGAGGAGTCTGTTCAGATATATTATCTTCCTTTTTATAGTATGCTTTGTTTCATACAATAGTTATGGGGATAGCATTACAGAACTGGATCTTTCTACTCCTACAGAAGAGGTAGGCGTTGAGAAAGTGCATACAGACATCGGTGACGAGGAGTATGAAGAGGATGAGGAATCCTTTGAGCCTACTAGTGATAGTTTATCGCATGAAAATGTAAAAGGGTATCTGAGAGACTATGGGTATGAAAATTATTATGGACCTGGGAAGAAGATGAATCCCTATGAGAAAGAAGAGCTTCTTCCTTTTATTGACATAGATAATATTGCAGGTCCTCTGTTTTATCTGATTGCTGGTATTATTATCTTCTTGATTGTCACTATATTGATCGTTGTTTTGAGTCGATATAGAAGGAAAAATAAACATAAAGAAGTACATGTTAGTAAAACGAAGGGAGAAACACTCGAACATGGTGGTTTGAATGAAGCGTTGAACAATCAAAATTATAAGGAGGCTGTACGTATTGTATATGTGGAGACGTTAATTTGGTTGAATGACCATCAGTTGATTACTTGGGAAAAATCAAAGACGCCTATTGAATATTATTATGAGATGTCTGATGAGAAGAAAAAGAGATATTTCAAGGAGTTAACCCGTGTATTCTTGATAGCCCGTTACGATAAGGGAATAGTAGATCGTATGTTATTTGAAAATGCACAAGAGAATGCGCTATTAATTACAAAGAAATGAAAAATAAGATATTACATATAATAGTGCTGATCTGTTCTGTATTGATCCTTGGATCATGTGATAAACATATTACGGATTGGGAATGTTCCTTTGCTGAGGTGGGTAGAGATCCGTTTGGTGTGTCCGTTTTTGAGGAGATTATCTTTACGGACAATCGTGTATATAAGGATATTGAATTTGATAAATATAGTAATCGATTGGATACGATTACTTCTGCTCTTTTGTGTGTCGGACAGTGGAATGAACCACACAGAATCTGCTATAATGAATCCGTATATAAGAGAAGTCAGAATAAATTGGCAACGATTATTGCTAAGGATGAGTTTTGGAATAAAGAAGATTGTCGTCCTTTTGATGTAGAAAAATTTGCAGCAGAAATAAAGGAGAAGAAGCGACATGAAGTCTCAAAGATCCTTATAAAAGAGACAGGAAAGTATTATTATTTCCCTACGGAGATGTGTCGTTCGCGTATTTATCCTGAGCAGAATAATTATTTATGGCAATATGATTCTGTTCAGATTATTGCGACGATTGATGATGAGCCTGTTGCAGTGAAGTATGTTAAAAACGATGGTGCACCATTATTGCTGGTCTCTATTCCTCTTCTCTTCACTAATTATGGAGTTACTTATGTACATGACGATACCTATTGTTGTGATTTGATAGTTGACCTTATGAATGAGGTGAGTGGGTTTGGAAATTCTTGGCTTCTTCATTACGAAAGCAATGAAGGATATCCACGTATATATGAAACAGAGCGTGTTTCCCATTCTTCTTCTTCTCCTAGATCTCCTGAAATTGGATTTTCTGGTATCTTGGATGACCTCCGTACTTTAGCTATCATTGCTTTGTTCATCGGATTTTTATTGTTTTATTCCAAAAGAAGGCAGCGGATTATACCTGTCATTAAAAAGCCAAAGAACAGAACGGTTGATTTTGCTCAACAGATAGGGAAAAACTATTATTGGAAAGGAGAGGTAGGTGCCATACTCAGAAAGAAAATCGTGATATTTTTTGAAATAATTAAAGAAAGAACGAATCTCAAGTTTGAAAAAGATAATTCGTTACATGACGATATAGTTTATCTTAGCAAATTGATTGGAATGAAACCTGATGAAGTGGAAAGCTTGTTTATCAAGCTGATCAATATTCAGCGTTCTAAGACCGATGTCTCATTAGAGTTAATGAAAGACTATATTAATAAAATGAATATGATAATCAATAAATTAAAATAATATATGATGGAAGGCGAAGAGATTATAACGGATTTACAGTTTCAGGAGAAGGTGCAATTATTAAAGGAGAGAGTATCTTCTATAATTATTGGACAGGAAAAAATGTTGGATCTCCTGTTAACGGCGGTATTGGCAGATGGTCATACTTTGATTGAAGGTGTACCAGGTGTAGCTAAAACCTTGACAGCACGATTGTTGGCTAAGCTAATCAGTGCAGATTTTTCACGTATTCAATTCACATCGGATTTGATGCCTTCGGATGTGTTGGGAACGAATGTTTTTAACATGAGTACCAATCGATTTGAGTTTCATAAAGGACCTGCATTCGGAGATATTATCTTGGTGGATGAGATCAACCGTGCTCCTGCTAAAACGCAATCAGCTTTGTTCGAGTTGATGGAGGAGAGACAAACCACTATCGATGGAGAGTGTCACAAAATGAGTGATGTATATTCGATTGTTGCAACACAAAACCCTATTGAACAAGAGGGAACCTATCGTCTGCCAGAGGCTCAGTTGGACCGTTTCTTATTCAAGATAACGGTTTCATATCCTTCTGTAGATGAGGAGGTGAAGATCATTCAAGCTCATAATTCCAACATGAAATATACGAAGTTGGAAAATATTGTACCGATTCTTTCGAAAGAGGAATTGCTCTCTTTAAGAGAATTAGCTCATTCTGTATTCATTGATGAAAAATTAATGAAGTACATTGCTATGTTAATTCAAGAGACTCGTACCAATAAGTCTATTTATATTGGTGCATCTCCTCGTGCATCTATAGCTTATTTGCATGCAGTAAAGGCGTATGCGTTAATTCAGGGAAGAACATTTGTGATACCAGATGATATTAAGGTATTAACCTACCCTATTCTATGTCATCGTATTATATTAACAGCTGAAGCTGAGATGGAAGGTATGTCCATCGAATCTGTTATTGAAGATATCATATCAAAAGTAGAAGCTCCTAAATGATTGTATAATAGCTGAATTATGTTTTTAACAAAGCGTTTTCTAATCTTGCTGACTGCCACCCTGGTCTTGACGGCAATGGGTGCGCTCTGGCCTATATTTTATTCTATAGGGGTTGGAGCTATTATCTTATTGCTGTTTACCTTTGTCGTTGATCTTTTTTCTATCTTCTCAAAGGATTCTGACATTGAGTGTGAAAGAATCATGTCAGAGCGTTTCTCCAATGGTGATAGTAATCCTATTACGCTTGTTATAAAAAGCTTATATTCTCGTCCTGTTGATATTAAAATTGTTGATGAGATTCCTGTTGAATTTCAAATAAGAAACTTTGAGATTCGCACACATATCCTTCCTAATGAGGAAAAGAAGTTGGTTTATAATCTAACTCCTCAACGACGTGGAGAGTATTTGTTTGAGAAGATTCATCTCTATGTAAGTTCTAAGTGGGGATTGTCAGAACGTCATTTTTTTGTGGATACTCCGGCTCATATTAAAGTCTTCCCATCATTTCTTTTCATCCGTAATATGGAACTGCTATCAATTGAGAATAAGACAAGAGTGTGTGGTATAAAACAGGTTAGAAGAATTGGTAGTAGTACGGAGTTCGATCAAATTAAGGAGTATGTCATAGGTGATGATTACCGAATGATCAACTGGAAGGCAACTGCGCGTAAACATCAGTTGATGTTAAACCTATATACAGATGAGCAATCACAGCAGGTATTTAATGTGATTGATAAAGGAAGAGGTATGCAGCATACGTTTCAGGATATGAGTCTGCTTGATTATTCAATCAACTCCGCTTTGTCTCTTTCTTATATGGTTATTCAACATAGAGATAATGCAGGACTGATAACGTTTGAACGTAAAGTGGATACGTATATCCCAGCTTCGAGAAAAAACAATCAGATGGAGTTTCTGATGGAGAATCTATATAAACAGTCTTCCTCGTATATCCAGAGTGATTACTCCACCTTATATGAATGGGTTCGTTGCAAAGTGAATAAACGTAGTCTGTTCATTATATATACAACATTTGATACAAATGTGAGTATGGAACGTCAACTCCCCTATCTTCGTAAGTTGGCAGCCAATCATGTTGTCTTGGTTGTTTTCTTCAAAGATGAGGAACTTTCTGCGATGGCTAAGAAAATGCCAGTTACAGATGAGGAGTACTTCTTACATGTCACAGCAGAGAACATTGAGTTTGAAAAACGTATGATTGTGAAGAATCTACGTCGTTATGGTATCCAAAGTCTTCTATGTCGCCCTCAAGATCTAAGGGTGAATGTTATTAACAAATACATTGATTTAAAGGCACATAGAGTGATTTAAGCCTTATTTTAACGCCTTCAGAATTTTATATTCTTATATCTTATACAGAAAGGGTGTCAAATATTCAATTCTCAGAGAGTTAACTGACCGTTATTTTTATAGAAAAGGAATGAGGGTGTATCAAAATCTAATTTTGGTACACCCTCACTTTCATGAGATGTTATGGGTACGTTTTTTTTATAGAATGTAACGGTTGAATGAAATTACCATTCAGAATCTTTTTCCTTAATCTTTTTGGATAACCAACAATTGCCAACAGTGTAGGCAGCGATAACAAAAATAAACAAGATATTGACGTTAATGAATTCTGAACCTAAAGCAACTAATATGGTACAAAAAATTGAGATGCCAATAATCGTGAGCATCGCTGCACGTTGGTTCATGCCAACCTTCAAAAATTTGTGATGGATATGACTTTGGTCGGGTAAGAACGGACTCTTACCATTTTTTAGTCTGTGTAAAAATACTCGGACTACATCCATGCAAGGAATCAGCAGTGGTGCAAATCCTATAGCGATTGGGTTATAATTCGTGCAATTCTCTACGGATGAGTTAGCAAGTTTTATGCTGAGTAAGCATAAGATGATTCCAATCGTAAGAGAACCGGTATCGCCCATGAATATCTTTTTCTGTTTCTCTGCTATTCCGAACAC
>JBGUIU010000278.1:0-3613 GCA_045113275.1 Paludibacteraceae bacterium | reverse complement strand
ATATGACAACGGATCGCCGATTAAGCAATTCTCAAATCCGCACCGATTTTGAAAACAGATTATGGAGCGGATGTGATCTTCAAAAGGGGAAAAACTATGTTACCATTGTTGTCATGGTGTTGATTATTTCAGTTCTTTCCCCCATTGTAAATTTTGTCAGTGAATCGTATGATGGTTACAATTCCTTATTTACGTTATTATTCTCAGCATCGCTTCCAATTTTATTAGTCATATTCCCTGTGGTGTATCTTTCTGAAAAATACATCAATCAAAGGAGTTTGAGATGGATTATTTATATTGCGACTTTAATTAGTGTGGTTATTATCAAAATTCCTTATATGGAGTATCTAATCTCCCAATATTAGAAATCCTCCACATCGCTTTCATACAAATCCACAGCTTGTTTCATTTTGTCCCGAATATAATTTCTAGCATTTCGTGGATATAGGATTTGAACACCTGGTCCGTACGACATAAAGACAGAATACATCTCGAAATTGATCACCACATTGATGCTAAAGGTGCAGCTACCATCCTCCTTATTCTCTTTGATAATCGTTTGCGAAGGATGGATAGGCTTTGTCTTGATATATTTGCTTTGGTCTCGTGTTGCCCAAAAGATGATTTTCCTAGGCGTGCTGTTGATGTTTTTGCTCACCCCCACCACATCATCAAAGAAATGTTCCGGATCAAAGTTTGGATTCTCACGGAATGGCACATCCAAAGGCTCTACACTAATAATACGATCAAGTGCCAAATTAAGCAACAAAAGATTGCTTGCCTTTGAACCAAACAGAAACCAACGATTACGAAACTCCTTCAACAAATAAGGACAGAGGATATACTCAACAGGCTCTCTAGCATTAAATGACTGATACATAATCCGCAACGTCTGCTTATTGGCAATATAATTGTATAATGGAGTGAGCAACCGTATGCCCTGCAAGTTGGGAACACTATCTAAATGAATAATGGGTTTTCTATTATTCCGAGAGATCGCTAATTTGTCTTGCAACCGACTAACCACATCGGACATCTCTGAAAATTGTCCAAACCCCTCCAATTGCCGCAACATATCAACCGCCTCCTGCATGACATCATAGTCGTTTTGCGACATGGGCATATTCATGATGGAATAATCCTTATCTGCATATCGATAATATTTATGCTCATACACCTCTATCGGTGCATTGTAACCTAATTTATCAGAGCGCATCATCTGTATGTCGCTCTGCACGGTTCGAACAGAAACGCCTTTACGAATCCCCTCCATCTCGTAAAGAGCATCAGAACAAGCCTCAACCAAATCCTCAAGTGTCCAACGTCGATACGGATTACGAAGACAGTTATCAATAGTTTTGTAGCGGATCAACGCATTCTTATTTGCTGGCATATTTTTCAAATTAAAAACCATGCTAAAATAGGCTTTTTGAAAGAAAAATAATCGTTCATGTAAAATTTTTTTCGACTACGCAAATAGATTGCGTAGTGCTTGTTTTATTTTGCAGTGTAAATTAAATGAGACCTATACTTCAGGTTTAACATTGATAACTAAAAAGAAGGAAATGATGGAAACTGAAAATTTGAGTAAATGTCTTAATAAGGCAGACCTCGGTACGAATTACATGGCGGAAGTTGTCATACCTAAACATCTCAGAGAGGTGGAAGAAGAGTATGGTGTGAAGATCTTGCTGGCTGTTGAGTCAGGCAGTCGCGCATGGGGTTTCGAGTCAAAAAACAGTGATTGGGATGTACGTTTTATCTATGTCCACAAGCCAGAATGGTACTTCATGATTAAAGAGCAACGTGATGTAATTGAACGCATGTACGATGATGATGTGGATCTGGCTGGATGGGAACTACGGAAAGCGCTCTTGATGTTCAGCCGTGGAAATCCATCATTGCTCGAATGGTTCAATTCGCCTAAGATCTATTATAAAAATGAAGAATTCATCCGGCGAATTTTAGAGGTGGAATCACTTTGTTTCAATCCTATCAAAGGTATGTATCACTACAATAGCATGTACAACAAACATAACGAACGATATCTACAGAAGGAGGGATGTTCTGCCAAACGTTTCCTATACTACCTTCGAGGTGTATTGGCATGTAAATGGATAGAAAAGAACCTGACAATGCCTCCTGTAGCGTTCAAAGAACTTGTGGAAGCCGTTGTGGAGGATGCGGAAATAAAAGTTCAAATAGATCGATTGCTTCAACTAAAGAAGAGCGGGAATGAATGTGACCTACAATTGGTGGATGCCGATTTACAGATATATACCCATCGGTTGGCAGACTATTACAATACATACATCGGTTCTTTCCGTCCTGAATTACAAAGGGTATCACACGAAAAGTTGGATGAAATAATGTATGATATGGTTCGATTCCAATAAAATCACAGAAACAAAAATGTATAATTTAACTAACTGACAACAATGATAACAAAAACAATAAATAATCGTTTGGTAAAAATTTGGACCGACAATGTAGAGGAGTCGGCCATGAGTCAAATTGAGAACTTGACTACCCTTCCCTTCCTCTTCCATCACTTGGCGATCATGCCCGACGTACACGCAGGTATGGGTATGCCAATCGGTGGAGTGTTAGCCTGCAAGGATGTAGTCATTCCGAATGCAGTAGGTGTTGATATCGGATGCGGAATGTGCGCTGTGAAAACCAACTGGAAAGTGAGCGATATTCCTACAGAGGTGATTCGAAAGGAGATCATGAAAGGGATTCGTGAACGCATACCATTGGGTATGGACCACCACAAAGAGGCTCAGGACAAGAAACACCTACCTCAAGGTTATGACATAGATAAGTTGGAGGTAGTGAATCGTCGTCTACACTCCATCCAATATGAAGTAGGAACATTAGGTGGAGGTAATCACTTCATCGAGTTGCAAAAGGATGAAGAAGATACCCTTTGGATCATGATTCACTCCGGTTCGCGTAACCTAGGAAAACAGGTGGGTGATTTCTATAATAAGCTAGCTGCCTCCCTGAATGCACGTTGGTACTCTAGTGTCTCCCCAGACCTACGCTTACCGTTCCTTGCCCGAGGATCTAAAGAGTTCGGAATGTACTGGGACGAGATGAAATATTGTGTGGATTTCGCCTTGTGTAACAGAAGACTGATGATGGAACGTATAGAAGAGGTTATCGCCAACGCACTGAAGGATATCGAGTTTGAACCGATGATTAACATTGCACACAATTATGCTGCAGTTGAAAACCACTTCGGATCGAACGTCATCGTGCATCGTAAAGGTGCCACGCTTGCTCAAGAGGGGGTGATTGGTATCATTCCGGGTTCTCAAGGCACTGCTTCGTATATCGTTGAGGGACTTGGTAATCCTGACTCGTTCTGTTCCTGCTCTCACGGTGCTGGTCGCGTCATGTCCCGTAAAATGGCCATCAACACACTGGATATGAGACAGGAAGTAGAAATGTTAGAGGCGAAAGGGATTGTTCACGCCATCCGTAGTCAGGATGATATGCAAGAGGCATCGGGGGCATACAAGGATATCGAAGAGGTTATCGCCAACGAAGCGGACTTGGTTCGTGTAAGAACCAAACTGCTTCCAGTGGCGGTGATTAAAGGATGATG
>JBGUIU010000277.1:0-8766 GCA_045113275.1 Paludibacteraceae bacterium | reverse complement strand
TCCAGAAGGTCCAGTAGCTGAAAAATGGACTAACTATAAAGCTCACCAAAAGTTGGTGAATCCTGCCAACAAACGTAAGTTGGATATCATCGTAGTTGGAACAGGTTTGGCCGGTGCATCTGCAGCTTCTACTTTAGCTGAGATGGGATTCAATATCTTAAATTTCTGTATTCAGGATTCTCCTCGTCGTGCACACTCAATTGCTGCACAGGGAGGTATCAATGCTGCTAAGAATTATCAAAACGATGGCGATTCAGTTTATCGTTTGTTCTATGATACTGTAAAAGGTGGTGACTATCGTGCTCGTGAAGCGAATGTTTATCGTTTGGCCGAGGTTTCTGCTAATATTATTGACCAATGTGTTGCTCAAGGTGTTCCATTCGCTCGTGAATATGGAGGTCTTTTGGCTAACCGTTCATTCGGTGGTGCTCAAGTATCCAGAACATTCTATGCTAAAGGTCAAACAGGACAACAATTATTGTTGGGTGCTTACTCTTCTTTGAATCGTCAGATCAAGGCTGGTAAGGTAAAGAGCTTTAACCGTTACGAAATGCATGACATCGTGATGATCGACGGTCGTGCTCGTGGTATTATTGCAAAGAACTTGGTAACAGGTAAGTTTGAGCGTTTTGCTGCTCATGCTGTTGTATTGGCTACAGGTGGTTATGGTAATACATACTTCTTGTCAACTAATGCTATGGGATGTAACTGTTCAGCTGCTATCGCTGCTTATCGTAAGGGAGCATATATGGCTAACCCTTCATACGTTCAGATTCACCCAACTTGTATTCCAGTTCATGGTGACAAGCAATCTAAGTTGACCTTGATGTCTGAGTCATTGCGTAATGATGGACGTATCTGGGTTCCAAAGAACATTGAAGATGCTAAGAAGTTACAACGTGGCGAAATCAAAGGTTCTGATATTCCAGAAGAGAATCGTGACTACTACTTGGAGCGTCGTTATCCTGCATTTGGTAACTTGGTTCCTCGTGATGTTGCTTCTCGTGCAGCAAAAGAGCGTTGCGACAAAGGCTATGGCGTAAACAATACAGGTTTGGCTGTATTCTTGGATTTCTCAGAAGCTATCAATCGTTTGGGTATTGATGTTGTTCGTCAACGTTATGGTAACTTGTTCGATATGTACGAAGAGATTACAGACGTTAATCCTGGCGAATTTGCAAAAGAGATCAATGGCGTTAAATATTATAATCCAATGATGATCTTCCCTGCTATCCACTATACAATGGGTGGTCTTTGGGTAGATTATGAATTACAAACATCTGTTAAGGGATTGTTCGCAATCGGTGAATGTAACTTCTCTGACCACGGAGCTAACCGTCTAGGTGCTTCTGCATTGATGCAAGGTTTGGCAGATGGTTACTTCGTATTGCCTTATACTATCCAAAATTACTTATCAGATCAAATCACCGTTCCTCGTTTCAATCCAGATAGCAAAGAATTTATGGATGCACAAGCTAAGTGCGAAGCAGATCAAAAAGCTTTGATGGATATTCATGGAAAACGTTCTGTAGATTCTATTCACAAAGAGTTAGGCCACATCATGTGGGAATATGTTGGAATGGGTCGTACAAAGGAAAGTTTGGAATTGGCTCTTAAGAAATTGAAAGATTTACGTAAGGAGTTCGAGACCAACTTGTTTATCCCTGGTAAGATCGACGAAGGAATGAATATTGAATTGGATAAAGCATTCCATTTGAAAGATTTCATCATCATGGGTGAGTTGATCGCATCTGATGCTTTGAGCCGTAATGAAAGTTGCGGTGGTCACTTCCGTGAAGAATACCAAACAGAAGAAGGAGAAGCAAAACGTGATGACGAAAACTTCTTCTATGTTGGTTGCTGGAATTATCAAGGTAATGACGAGAAAGCACCTGAGTTAATCAAAGAACCTCTCACATACGAGGCTATCAAGGTTCAAACTCGTAACTACAAATCTTAATCAATTTAAAAAGTAAAACAAATGGCTACAGATAATATAATGAAAGTCAATTTGAAGGTTTGGCGTCAAGCCGGCCCGAAAGAAGAGGGTAAGTTTGTAACATACGAGGGTGTTGAAACTACTCCAGATACATCTTTTTTGGAAACTTTGGATATCCTAAACGAAACATTGGTTGAGAAGGGTGAAGAGCCTATCGTTTTCGATCATGACTGTCGTGAAGGTATCTGCGGTATGTGTTCGTTGTTCATCAATGGACATCCTCACGGTCCTGCAACAGGTGCTACTACTTGTCAGTTGTATATGCGTCGTTTCAAAGATGGTGAAACAATCACTGTTGAGCCATGGCGTTCTGCTGCCTTCCCAGTAATCAAGGATTTGATGGTAAATCGTAATGCATTTGATCAGATTCAACAAGCTGGTGGTTATGTATCATTCAATTGTGGTGGTGCTCAGGATGCAAACGCAATTCCTATCTCTAAGGTAGATGCTGATGAGGCTATGGACTCTGCAGCTTGTATCGGTTGTGGTGCTTGTGTAGCTGCATGTAAGAATGGTTCTGCAATGTTGTTCGTATCAGCTAAGGTTTCTCAGTTCGCTTTGCTTCCTCAAGGTCGTGTTGAAGCAGTTAAACGTGTGAAATCAATGGTTGCTAAGATGGATGAACTAGGATTCGGTAACTGTACCAATACTCGTGCTTGCGAGGCTGAGTGTCCTAAGTCTATTTCTATCAGTAACATCGCTCGTATGAACCGTGAGTTCATCTCAGCTAAGTTTAAGGATTAATTCTTTATCAATTTTAATAAGATAGGCTCGGCATTTTGTCGAGCCTTCTTTTTTTTCTCTGTAAGAATATGTAAATTTGAAACATAATTTTAAATCGAATAAGTGAATGAGAAGAAGTATCCTCTTTTATATAGTCTGTTTTTTCCTTCAGATAAGTTTTTCCTCATGTGATGAGGGGGAGAACAACACGTCGAACGACGAACTTAATTATGAAGAGGAACAAACCCATGAACCATGGAATCCGACTACTTTACCTAATCCATACGTGACAGATAGCACTCAATATGTTACCGATCCATTACACTACTTGGACTCTATGCAAATAGATTCTTTGAATATCATGGCAAGTAAGATTTTCCATGAAACAGGGTTGATGTATTATATTGTTATTTTGGATCAGTTAAGCGATGAATTCGATGATTTTAAGTTTGCATTAACATTGTATAACACGTGGAAAATCGGATACAATGATAATGGACTTCTCCTTCTTGTGGTTATGGATTCGCACCAGTGGCGATTCATTACAGGCTATGGAGCAGAAGAAAAGTTTCCGGATGCCGTCTGTGCCCGTTTGGGTTACAATTGCCTTATTCCTAACTTTAAAAAAGGGAATTACTTTGAAGGCTTAGCGCAAGCTTCCATGATGATCAATCTTATCTCTGAGGATAAGAATGTGGGAACTGTCCTTGTTGGGGAAGAAGAGGAAAAAACGACGCTTACTTCTTCTATCACTTCATCTCAAGAGGACGATACGGATGATAGCTTCAATCTCTTCCATCTTTTAAGTTTTATCTCGTTGACATTAGTAGGTTTCTTTAAATCATTCAAAAGTAAAACAGGAAGCAATCTGGACCCTGATTCAACAGAGAAATTGTATGAGACGTTATTACTATCAAGTGATAAGAGTAGGCTGACACTCAGCACATCTGGATTCTTAACTCCAACAGTGAATATTTGGAAAAATAAAACGTGGCATTTCATTCTGGAATACCTCCCTATGGTGCCAATTGCAATATCTGTTTATTATTTCGAATTTGACCAAGTTATCATCTACGTGTTATGTTATTATAGTTATTTATGTTTTATTCATAATTGCAAGGCGATTCTTGTCATATTTAAGAAAAGAAAAGAGGATGCACTGGAAGCTTATAAGTTATGTAATGCCAAGCGGAAGGATTATAAATCGATCATCTTCTTTTTTATCGCTCCCGCTGTGCAGTTTTTCTTCACGATTGTATATACGATAATGCTGCAACGATATAAGCGACTTCCAATTAACTGTCCGATCTGTCAGCAGTCCTCCAGACTGTTGTCAAAAAAAGAGGCTGAGACCGCTTTATCAGATGCTCAGAAGTATGAGAGGGAAAAGGGTATCGTTAAGTATCGCGTGGGAGAGTGTACTAACCATCATTTCTACTACATTCGGTATAGAAGAATGTCCTACTCTTTTTATGAAGAGTGCGAGACGTGTCATACACGTACATGCCAATTTGATTCGGAGAAAATAATACGAAATGCAACATATAATGCAGCGGGCAAGAAGGTGGTGAATTATAAGTGTGCATGTTGTGGAGCGATTCGTCCTATGGAACGGGAGATCCCTAAGTTATTACACTATTCAAGCACGACAAGATCATCAGGAGGAGGATGGTCTTCCGGACATAGTCACAGTAGTAGTCGAGGAGGACACAGTGGTGGCGGTCGCAGTGGTGGCGGCGGTGCAGGAGGAAGATGGTGATATAGAAGACAAGAATCAAGCAATACGAGAGCTGTTTTACAATATTTTTACACCATTTTCCTGGTTTAAAATAGCGTATAAATGCTAAAAAAATATTATATTTGCTCGTTTATGAAACGAAAAATATATAAAAAATAAAATACAACATGAGCGAAGAAAAAAATTCGTATTCTGCCAGTAGTATTCAGGTGTTGGAAGGGTTGGAAGCCGTTCGTAAACGTCCTGCAATGTATATTGGTGATATCAGCGAACGTGGTTTGCATCATTTGGTATATGAGGTAGTCGATAATTCAATTGATGAAGCATTGGCTGGTTACTGTAAACACATCGAAGTAACCATAAACGAAGATAACTCTATTACCGTAGAGGATGATGGTCGTGGTATTCCTGTTGATAT
This sequence comes from Paludibacteraceae bacterium, assembly GCA_045113275.1. Classification (GTDB taxonomy): domain Bacteria; phylum Bacteroidota; class Bacteroidia; order Bacteroidales; family Paludibacteraceae; genus UBA1181. The sequence continues at coordinate 3,888 of JBGUIU010000277.1, read as the reverse complement.
GCATGAAAAAGAGAAGCGTTCTGCTTTGGAAGTCGTTATGACTGTGCTTCATGCAGGTGGTAAGTTTGACAAAGGTACATACAAGGTCTCTGGTGGTCTTCATGGTGTTGGTGTATCGTGTGTAAATGCACTTTCTACTAAAATGAAAGTGGAGGTTTGCCGTGGTGGAAAAAGATACCAACAAGAATATACTTGTGGAAAGCCTCTTTATAGCGTAAAAGAGGTTGGAACAGCGGATACCACGGGTACGAAAGTAACCTTTTTACCTGATACGACAATTTTCACAGTTCATGAGTATAAATATGATATTTTAGCTGCTCGTTTGCGTGATTTAGCTTATCTGAATGCAGGTGTAAAGATTTCGTTGAAAGATAATCGTCCATTGGAAGACGGAACATGTCGTTCTGATGTATATTATTCTGAAAAAGGATTAAGTGAGTTCGTTGAGTATTTGGATTCATTGCGTGAGCATTTGATTCCAGATGTTATTCATATCAATACTGATAAGTATGGTACTCCTGTCGAGGTGGCCATGACATATAATACCGAGTTTAAAGAGAATATCCATTCCTACGTGAACAATATCAACACGATTGAAGGAGGTACTCATGTATCTGGATTCCGAACCGCTTTGACTCGTACACTTAAGAAATATGCAGATGACCTTAAGATTCTTGAAAAAGAGAAAGTAGAGATCAGCGGTGATGATTTCCGTGAGGGATTGACGGCTGTTATCTCTGTTAAGGTTGCTGAGCCTCAGTTTGAGGGACAGACGAAGACGAAACTAGGTAACGATGAGGTATCCGGTATTGTTCAGCAGGCTGTGGGTGAAGCTTTGTCAAATTATTTGGAAGAACATCCGAAAGAGGCTCGTCTGATTGTCGATAAGGTGGTATTGGCTGCACGTGCTCGTATTGCGGCTGCAAATGCTCGTAAAAGCGTTCAACGTAAGTCTGCCTTAGGTGGTGCCGGTCTTCCTGGTAAATTGGCTGACTGCTCAGGTAAAAATCCAGAACTTTGCGAGATATTCCTTGTCGAGGGAGACTCTGCAGGTGGTACTGCAAAACAAGGTCGTAACCGTGAATTCCAAGCGATCCTTCCTCTTCGTGGTAAGATTTTGAATGTCGAGAAAGCAACAATAGATCGTGTGTTGAATAGCGAGGAGATAAAGAATATCTATTCAGCTTTGGGTGTCAGCATAGGTACTGCAGAAGATTCTAAAGCGTTGAATTTAGAGAAACTTCGTTATCATAAGATTATTATCATGACCGATGCCGATGTCGATGGTAGCCACATTGACACATTGATTTTGACCTTCTTCTTCCGTCATATGCGTGAGTTGATTGAGCGTGGATATGTGTATATTGCTGCGCCTCCATTGTATAAGTGCTCTAAAGGAAAGATAGAGGAGTATTGTTGGACGGATCAGCAGAAACAAGCTTTCATTGATAAATATGGAGGCGGACAAGAAACAGGTGTTAAGATTCAGCGATACAAAGGTTTGGGTGAGATGAATGCTGTACAGTTGAAGGAAACGACTATGGATCCTGAATTCCGTACATTACGTCAGGTTCAAATCGAAAATGGTGCAGCAGCAGATTATACCTTCTCTATGTTGATGGGAGATGACGTAGCACCTCGTCGTCAGTTTATTGAGGATAATGCAACGTATGCTACAATCGATGCATAGTTGTTCATTATAAATGATTAAAAGAAGCGATGATGGTGCCATCATCGCTTCTTTTGTTTTATCAGTATGATGAAAATGAAAATCCCCTGCAAGTCAAAAGTTGCAGGGGATTTCTATATGCACTAATTTAAATAGCTGTTTACTCAAATGCTACACCTACTGGGGATGCGCTTAAATCCATGTTGAAAGTGCTTCGTGTTATTCCGTTTTCAAGAATAGTTACAGTATATTGTTTTGCTTCTATTCCCCATAGTTGAGATACAACTTCGTAACGACACATACAGTTACAACTTTCAGTAGAAGTCTCGATGTTGTTGATAATGATTGAGTTGTCATTCACGGTGACTGTTGAGTAGATAGAGTCAGGACAGCAACTCATATATTCTATACATGAAATTGTTCCAGTACCTGAAGTAAGGTCAAATTCATAACCATATGGTGCAACTATCGTAAGATCACCATTTACCGGTTTGAGAATGGGAAGTGATTCATTATCGTAATAATAAACGGGAAGTGAGTCATTAGAATTATCTGGTAAGTCAAAATTTGCCAGACACTCTGATCTTGCTAAGAATCCGCCTCCAGGGGTGGTTTTTTCATCCTTTTCGCAGGATGTGGTTAGTAAAGATGCACATAATAGTGTAATCCCACTGAATAAGAAAAGTTTTCGCATAAATATATATGGTTTTAGTTAATAATAAATCTTTTCAAATATAAATAAATTATAGGTATAATGCAAATGAATATTGATTTTTCATAAAAGAAAACGGCTGAATCCTTCTTTTAGGTCCAGCCGTTTGTTATATTTCAACAAATGTTGTTTAGGATAATTTATGAATAATCAGTCCTGAACGAAGTTTTGGTTCAAACCAGGTTGCTTTTGGTGGCATGATGTTTCCACTATCTGCAATGTCCATGATTTGTTTCATCGATACAGGATAAAGTGCCAAAGCTGTACGCATCTCACCATTATCCACACGACGTTTTAACTCTTTCAATCCACGTAGTCCGCCTACGAAGTCGATACGCTTGTCTGAACGTAAATCCTTGATGCCAAGGATCTCGTCTAGAATCAAACGGCTTGAGATATCCACATCCAATACTCCGATAGGGTCTTGATTGTTGTAAGTACCCTCTTTTGCCTTCAAGCTGTACCAGTTTTTATCCAAGTAGAGTGAGAATTCATGCAATTCTTTTGGTTTGTATTCGGCTTCGCCTTTTTTCTCTACCGTGAAGTTCTTAGATAATGCTTTCAAGAAACCTTCGCTGTCCAATCCATTCAAATCCTTGATCACACGATTGTAATCGAGAATCGTTAATTGGCTTGCTGGGAAGGCAACAGCCATGAAGTAGTTATATTCTTCATCCCCTTTATGGTTAGGGTTTTGTTTGCGTTTTTCATCCCCTACCAAAGCAGCAGCGGCAGAACGATGATGTCCGTCAGCAATATAAAGAGCCTTCATCTTACCGAACTCTTCAGTTACAGTTTGGATATCACTATCGTTGTCAATCAACCAAAACTGATGACCGAATCCATCAATAGGAGCGATGAAGTTGTATTCAGGTTCCTTAGCTGTGTATTTTTTTATTAAGTCATTCAATGTTGCATTATCAGGATATGCAAAGAACACAGGTTCGATATTCGCATTATTAACGCGAACGTGCTTCATTCTGTCTTCTTCCTTATCTCTTCGTGTCAACTCATGTTTCTTGATGACACCCGTCATATAATCATTTACGTAAGCTCCGACTACCAAACCATATTGTGTTTTTCCGTTCATGGTCTGGGCATAGATGTAGTACATCTCTTTGTCGTCTTGAACGAGCCATCCTTTGTCTTGAAACTTTTGGAAATTTTCGGCTGCTTTTTCGTAAACGCGAGGGTCGTATTCACTTGTGCCTACTGGAAAATCGATTTCAGGTTTGATGATGTGGTAGAGTGACATTTCATTGTCGCCTGCCTCTGCGCGGGCTTCTTCAGAATCGAGTACGTCGTAAGGACGACTCTCAATCTTTTCCACCAAATTTTTAGGAGGACGAATACCTCTAAATGGTTTAATAACTGCCATAATCCTTTATTTGTTTATATAAATTTCGAGAGTGCAAATGTAGTGAAAAGAATTAAGAGTTAAGAATTAAGAGTTAAGAATTAAGAGTTAAGAATTAAGAGTTAAGAATTAAGAGTTAAGAATTAAGAG
>JBGUIU010000276.1:0-2990 GCA_045113275.1 Paludibacteraceae bacterium | reverse complement strand
ACAAGTTTCAGCTATACCTGCTAGTGATTAAAATTATCACAATCCTGTAACAATAAATAATAATGAGTATTTTACAGGAGCATATTCACCAATTTTTATGAGCAGAAATCGTGTTAAATCTTGGGACGAACAAGCGTATACAGTCCAAGCCAAGCATCTCTTTTGAGGCTTCGTGCATATGTGTGGGTAAGATAGTAGCCTCATACTAGCCTATTTTACCTTCAATTAAATTTTTTTTTAGATTTAAGATTACTTTAAGTTTTGTAAAACAAGAATTGAAAAGACCATTAATATTGTGTATTTTGTAGTTACTAATCAAACAAAACATAAATAAAAATGGTCCCTATGTGTAATGTATTAAAGAAACTTCTTTCAGTCAACAACTGTGTTATTAATTCATACGAATTTGTTACCGATGACAATGGTGTAACTACTCTCAAAGTCTTTGTTCGTCCTCATAAGCATCACTCTAACCTATGTCCTATCTGTGGTAAGAAATGCTCAGTATATGATAGAAATCAACACTGTAGAAAATGGAGAGATTTGGATAGTAGTAATGGTACGATTGTTGAAATCTACAGCCAAACTCAGCGTATCTGTTGTCCCGAACATGGTGTAAAAACAGCTTCTGTTCCTTGGGCTTTTAGTGATTCAGGTTTTACCAAAAATTTTGACTTGATGGCCACATTTCTTGCTATGAATATTAACAGATCTGTAGCTGCACAATACCTTAGATGCGACTGGCATACAATTATGAGGTGTATTTCAAGAACAAGGGCTTATATAGAACCAAACTTAAAGAAACGCTATGATGGACTTGTAAACATCGGTATTGATGAGACTAGTTATCGTAAAGGTCATTCCTACATTACCGTAGTCGTAAACCACGATACCAATACCGTTGTATGGTGTGCTCCTGGTCATAGTACGGAAGTTCTAAGTAAGTTCTTTGAAGAACTGACACAAGAGCAAAGAGATGCCATAAAATGTGTATCAGGTGATGGTGCCAAGTGGATTGATGCTTGCGTGAAAAAATATATTCCCAATGCTACGCGATGTGTAGATCCGTTTCATGTCGTTACTTGGGCTATGGAATGTCTTGATTCATTACGTAAGGACATTTGGCGAGAACTTCATGATGATGCCAAAGACTTTGCCAAAACGCATAAGAGAGATAAAGGCAGACCCAAAAACGATGATCAAGATTCATCTAAACTCAAGGAATTACAAGAGAATGCAACACAAATTAAGTCGTCGACCTATGCCTTAGGAAAGAGACCAGAAAACCTTACCCAAAACCAAAAAAGGCGACTTGAATTCATTGCTAAAACAAGTCCAAAACTCTACAGAGGGTACGTCCTTAAAGAGATGATCAGAGCAGCATTACAAGGAACTAACAAAGAAGCAGTTAAGGAAGATCTGCAGTCATTCTTTTGGAAAGCTACTCACAGTAGAATTACGGCTTTTAAAGAACTTGCCTATAAAATTAGGCGACATGAAAAGCACATTCTCAATACTATTGAAACAGGGCTAAGCAATGCAAGAATCGAATCAATCAATAACAAAATTAAACTGTTTATTCGTAAAGCCTACGGCTTTAGATCTATCCCAAATATGATTGATATGATCTTGCTTGGATGCTCAAATCTTAAGATACCACTTCCTAATAGAGGTGGAAGTGGGCAAAAAGTATTGCAGGACAAGGAATTTGAACTATGATACTATTGAATTTTACCCACAGATGTACACGAAGAGCCGTTTAATATTGCCTATAGTTGCTTAACCTTTTATAATTAAGGCAACCTGTAACGTATTTTTTGAAAATTATGTACCGTTCGGGAATTGATATTCTCACCATTATCCGTAATAGCATTTGCATACAATTGCCACTACGGAATATAGGGCCGGATTCTTCATCTTTGAAGAATTCCGTTAAGGAAGATAATAAGGTTAACTGCAAATGCAGTGTCGGCTTTGCTACTCTGATGGTCGTAAATAAAGTCCCTAGGTAAAGAAGCATATAACACTTTCCGTTAACACCGGCGATGGTAGCCCATGGCAGGCATAGTCCTTGTTTGGGCGCTTATTTTAATGGTTCCACTGTGGACTTTGTGTCCATGCGTGGGAGTTTTGTATATGAATCAATAAAGGGGGAGTGGCGATCCGCCATATGGTTTTCTTGCCACTGACATTATGACAATTGATGAATTATTAAAATCTTTTGATGAAGCTATAAGCAGAGCAAACGAAAGATTTGAAAAGTTAAAATTAAACGCACACAGCAGATACAATACGTTGAAAGATAGTTCTGAACAAAAAATAGAGGAACTCAACAACAGAATAAAATCCCTGGAAGAACAGATTGAAAGCCTGAGTAATGCAGAAAACAGAATTACTGAACTTCAATCAGAGATCGACCATCTGAAGAAACAGAATGAAAAAATTGTTACTCTTCAAGAGCAGATAGAAAAATTGCAAATAGAAAATCAGCAAAAGATCACCTTAGAAAGAGAAAACAACAAACTGAGAAACGAAAACACTCGCATTGTTGAAGAATATAGGGCATGGAGAGAAAGATTGAAGACTCTTATTAAAAAAATGGGGTTATTTTAGCCTAAATAAGCATGAAACACCAATTCTCTTCAATAAAGGTGTTGTCACCTATCAACAACATCTGACATATGCAATTCATCCGGAGATATAATCACTCCGGTTAAATCCGCATATAAAAAATCCTCAGGCAGAAAAGTAACACCGGCAAAATTTACAGGGAGATCTACATCCCCCTCTATTTTACCGTCACCAAGAACCGGTATTGCAGCAACTGCCTTGATACCGATATCCATTTTAGACAGCAACTCCACATCGCGGACAGAACCGTAACAGACAATGCCTTCCCATAAGTTGTCACAAGCTTTCTTTATCATGTTGTATTCAAGAACAGCTTTACGTCTGGATCCGCCAGCATCAATCAGAAGGACTCTACCAGT
>JBGUIU010000275.1:0-43270 GCA_045113275.1 Paludibacteraceae bacterium | reverse complement strand
TCTCTTTTAGTTTTGTCAAAACCAGAAGAAAATGTATATTTGTCTGCTCGAAATATTCAAAATGCTCAAGTTGTAATCTCTTCAGATTTAAACACTTACAGAATTTTGAATTCTTCATGTTTATTGATAACAGAAGATGCGTTGGCGGATATTGAAAATAATTTAAATTAAGATAAAGGAGGTTGAATAGGATGGGAATCATAATCAAACCGATTACAACAGAGAAATTAACGAACCTAGGCGAGAAATATTCTCGCTATGGTTTTCGTGTTTCTCCTAAAGCCAACAAGCTAGAGATAAAGAAAGCTGTAGAGGAATTGTATAACGTAGAAGTTGAGTCTGTAAATACAATGCAGGTAGAAGGAAAGACAAAGAGTCGTTATACAAAGACAGGTGTATTAAGGGGAAGAGCTACAGCTTATAAGAAAGCGTATGTAACCTTGAAGAAAGATCAAGTAATAGATTTTTATAGCAATATTTAATAAAAATGGCTGTTCGTAAATTTATGCCCACAACACCAGGGCAAAGACACAAAGTTATTGGAACATTTGAGACAATTACCTCAAGTGTGCCAGAGAAATCTCTTGTAAGAGGAATTAATAAGACTGGTGGACGTAATAACACAGGTAAGATGACCATGCGTTATATCGGAGGCGGTCACAAGAGAAAGTACAGAGTAATTGACTTTAAAAGAGACAAAGATGGTGTTCCAGCAGTAGTAAAGACAATTGAATACGATCCAAATCGTTCTGCTCGTATTGCATTGTTATTTTATGCTGATGGAGAAAAACGTTACATTCTTGCACCTAATGGTTTGCAAGTTGGGCAACAGTTGATGTCAGGCAACGAAGCATCACCTGAAGTTGGAAACACATTGCCATTGCAAAACATTCCGTTAGGAACCATCATCCACAACTTGGAGTTGCATCCAGGTCAGGGAGCAGCATTGGTTCGTTCTGCAGGAACATTTGCACAGTTAACTTCGAGAGAAGGAAAGTATGCAATCGTAAAATTACCTTCTGGTGAAACTAGAATGATTCTTTGTACTTGTAAGGCAACAATTGGTACAGTAGGCAACTCTGACCATGCATTGGAGCGTTCAGGAAAAGCTGGTCGTTCACGTTGGTTAGGTCGTCGTCCACGCAACCGTGGTGTAGTAATGAACCCAGTAGATCACCCAATGGGTGGTGGTGAAGGTCGTCAATCTGGAGGTCATCCAAGATCTAGAAAAGGTCTTTTGGCTAAGGGTTACAAGACAAGAGCACCTAAAAATGCTTCTAGTAAGTATATTATTGAAAGAAGGAAAAAGTAATTTAAAAGGTAATTTTTATGAGTCGTTCATTAAAAAAAGGTCCATTCATAAGTGTAAAATTGGAGAAAAAAGTTTTAGCGATGAATGAAAGTGGGAAGAAGTCAGTAATTAAGACTTGGTCTCGTGCTTCCATGATTTCTCCTGACTTTGTGGGTCATACTATTGCAGTTCATAACGGAAATAAATTTATTCCTGTGTACGTTACCGAAAATATGGTAGGTCATAAGCTTGGAGAATTTTCGTTGACTCGTACATTTAGAGGACACGGTGGTAATAAGAAAAAATAAGCCGTGAAGGGAAATTTAAAAAAAGTAAAATAAAATGGGTGTAAGAAAGAAAAACTCGGCAACAGCATTAAAAGAAGCTCGTCAGTCGCTTTACTTCGCTAAATTAAACGATGTTCCTACATCACCACGTAAGATGCGTCTTGTGGCTGATATGATTAGAGGAATGGAGGCATATAAGGCTTTAAGTGTATTAAGGTTTTCAAAGAAAGATGCATCTAATCGTTTAGAGAAGTTGCTACGTTCCGCAATCAATAATTGGGAGCAAAAAAATGAAAAAAAGGCTGAAAACGGAGAATTGTTTATAAGCAAGATTTTCGTAGATGAAGGAAGAACATTAAAGAGACTTCGTCCAGCACCACAGGGTAGAGGTTACAGAATTCGTAAGCGTTCTAACCATGTGACTATTTATGTAGATTCTATTAATTCAAATGCTAACCAAAATTAATTGTTAGATGGGACAGAAAGTAAATCCAATAAGTAACCGTTTGGGAATCATCAAAGGTTGGGATTCTAATTGGTTTGGTGGAAAAAATTATGGTGATACTATCTTGGAAGATGCTAAGATTAGAAAGTATCTAAATGCCCGTCTTGCAAAGGCTAGCGTTTCTAAAATAGTTATCGAACGTACCGTAAAATTGGTTACAATCACTGTATGTACAGCTCGTCCGGGCATCATCATCGGTAAGGGTGGCCAAGAAGTAGAAAAGTTAAAAGAAGAGTTGAAGGGAATAACTGACAAAGATGTTCAAATCAACATTTTTGAAGTTAAGAAACCTGATTTAGACGCGATGATCGTTGCAAGTAATATTGCACGTCAGGTAGAGGGTAAGATTGCATATCGTCGTGCTACGAAGACAGCGATTGCTTCTACAATGCGTATGGGAGCAGAGGGTATTAAGGTTCAAGTATCTGGTCGTTTGAATGGTGCAGAAATGGCACGTTCAGAGATGTATAAAGAGGGAAGAACTCCATTGCATACATTTAGAGCAGATATTGACTATGCTCAGACTGAAGCTTTGACAAAGGTCGGCTTGATTGGTATTAAAGTTTGGATTTGCCGTGGAGAAGTCTATGGTAAGAAGGATTTGGCACCTAACTTTGCTGCATCAAAGGAGATTAGCAGAGGTGGTAATTCACCTGCAGCAGGTAAGCAACAAGGCTTCAAGAAAAAAAGAAAGTAATTCTGTTAAACGAATTTGATTTAAGGAAAAATGTTACAACCTAAGAAAACAAAGTTCAGAAGACAGCAGAAAGGTCGCATGAAAGGTATCGCTCAACGCGGAAACCAATTAGCATTTGGATCTTTCGGTATTAAAGTATTGGAGTCTAAGTGGATTACAGGTCGCCAAATCGAGGCAGCTCGTATTGCAGTAACTCGTTATATGCAGAGACAAGGACAAATTTGGATTAGAATCTTCCCTGACAAACCATTCACAAAGAAGCCTGCAGAGGTGCGTATGGGTAAGGGTAAAGGTAGTCCAGAAGGATTCGTTGCTCCTGTAACTCCAGGTAGAATAGTTATTGAAGTAGAAGGAGTTCCTTTTGAGGTCGCAAAGGAAGCTTTGCGCTTGGCTGCTCAAAAGTTACCAGTTACTACTAAGTTTATTGTTAGACGAGATTATGATGCTCAAAACCAAAACGCGTGATAGGATATGAAACTAGCAGATTTTAAAAAAGAAATTAAAGGATTGTCAACTCAAGAGTTGCAAGATAAACTTGCAGCAGAAAAGGAGGCATTGGTTCGTATGAAATTGAATCACTCAGTATCTCCTTTGAATGATCCTTCTCAATTAAAGGCTATTCGTAAGAATATTGCTCGTATGAACACTGAATTGAGTCTGAGAGAAAATAAATAATTAATTGAGCTTGATTAAAATGAGAAATTTAAGAAAAGAAAGACAAGGTGTTGTTTCTAGTAACAAAATGGATAAGTCCATCACTGTTACAGTAAAATATAAGGAGAAACACCCTATTTATCAGAAGTTCGTTAACAAAACGAAGAAATATCACGCTCACGACGAGAAAAACGAGTGCAATGTTGGTGATACTGTAAGAATTATGGAGACTCGCCCATTGAGCAAAACTAAGAGATGGAGATTAGTAGAAATCATCGAAAGAGCTAAGTAATATGATACAACAAGAGTCAAGATTAGTCGTAGCTGATAACAGTGGAGCTAAGGAAGCATTATGTATTCGCGTTCTTGGTGGTACTGGGAAACGTTATGCTACTGTTGGGGATATTATCGTGGTTACGGTAAAGAATGTTATCCCATCAAGTGATATGAAAAAAGGTGCGGTTTCTAAGGCAGTTGTTGTTAGAACCAACAAGGAAATTAGACGTCAGGACGGTTCTTATATTCGCTTTGATGATAATGCATGTGTACTTTTAAATGGTGCAGGTGAAATGAGAGCGAGTCGTATTTTCGGTCCCGTTGCGAGAGAACTCCGTGCTACAAATATGAAAATCGTTTCATTAGCACCCGAAGTGCTTTAATTTTTAAATTACAAAAAAATGAGCAAATTAAATATCAAAAAGGGTGATATGGTTTACGTAAATACGGGTTCTGATAAAGGAAAAACGGGACAAGTATTGAAGGTATTAGTTAAGGAAGAACGAGCAATCGTTGAGGGCATTAACATGGTATCTAAATGCGTTAAGCCTAGTGCAAAAAACCCACAAGGTGGTAAAGTAAAACAAGAAGCATCGATTCATATTTCTAATCTGAATTTGATTGATCCAGCAAGTAAGAAACCTACTCGTGTTGGTCGTCGTAAAGAGGATGGAAAAACGGTTCGCTATTCTAAAAAGTCAGGGGAGGTAATTAAATAATGAATACAGCTAGTTTAAAGAAAGAGTACGCTGAGCGTATTGTTCCTTCCTTGATGAAGGAGTTCAACTACAAGTCTGTAATGCAAGTTCCAGTTCTTGAGAAAATTGTAATTAATGAAGGTTTAGGTCAGGCTGTTGCTGACAAGAAAATCATCGAAGTTGCAATCAATGAATTGACAGCTATCACAGGACAGAAGGCAGTTGCAACTATGTCTAGAAAGGATATTTCTAACTTTAAGTTACGTAAGAAGATGCCAATCGGTGTTCGTGTAACATTGCGTAGAGAGAAAATGTATGAGTTCTTAGAGAGACTTATCCGTGTTTCTTTACCTCGTATTCGTGACTTCAAAGGAATAGAGTCTAAGTTCGATGGTATGGGTAACTATACTTTAGGAATAGAAGAACAAATTATCTTCCCAGAAATAAATATTGATTCCATTCAGAAAATATTAGGAATGAATATTACCTTTGTAACTTCTGCAAAGACAGATGAAGAAGGGTATGCTTTGTTGAAGGAATTTGGTTTACCTTTTAAAAATATTAAGAAATAAGATATGGCAAAAGAATCAATGAAGGCCCGTGAGGTAAAAAGGGCTAAACTTTGCGCCAAGTATGCAGAAAAGAGAGCTCAACTTAAGGCCGAGGGTAATTACGAGGCCTTGCAAGCTCTTCCTAAGAATGCATCTCCTGTACGTAAACATAATCGTTGCAAATTGACAGGAAGACCTAAAGGTTATATGCGTCAATTTGGTATTTCACGTATCCAGTTCAGAGAGATGGCTTCTGCAGGTTTAATCCCTGGTGTAAAGAAAGCAAGCTGGTAAAAAGATTAATTAGTGTTAAATATTGTCAGGTGTAGCCTGATCAATTTAATTATTTTTATTATGACAGATCCAATAGCAGATTATCTGACGAGAATGAGGAACGCAATTCAAGCAAAACACAGAGTGCTTGAAGTTCCTGCTTCTAATTTAAAGAAAGAGATTACTAAGATATTGCTCGATAAGGGTTATATCTTGAATTACAAGTTTGAAAACGAAGGAACTGCTCAAGGTAATATTAAGATTGCCTTGAAGTATGATCCAATCAACAAAGTAAACGCAATAAAAGGGTTGAAGAGAGTTTCTACTCCAGGTTTGCGTAAATATGTTGGTTATAAGGATATGCCTAAGGTTTTGAACGGTTTAGGAATTGCCATTGTTTCAACATCACAAGGAGTTATGACTGATAAGGAAGCTCGTGAGTTGAAGATCGGTGGAGAAGTTTTATGTTACATCTATTAATCTAGGAGGAATTGTAAATGTCAAGAATAGGAAAATTACCAATCAGTATTCCTTCAGGAGTTACAGTTTCTGTTAAGGATGATGTTGTAACTGTAAAAGGTCCTAAGGGTGAGTTGAGTCAAGCTATAAATCCAAATATCAAGATGGATATTAAGGATGGCGAGATTACTTTCACACGTTCATCAGATGAACCAGCAATGCGTTCAATGCATGGATTATATCGTGCATTAATAAATAATATGGTCATTGGAGTATCTCAAGGATACAAAAAAGAGTTAGAGTTGGTCGGTGTTGGATATCGTGTGTCTAACCAAGGTCAAGTTATCGAATTTGCTTTAGGATACACTCATAATATCTTCTTGCAGTTACCAAAAGAGATTAAGATTGAAACGAAGAGTGAAAGAAATCAAAATCCTTTGATAACACTTGAAAGTTGTGATAAGCAATTGTTAGGACAGGTTTGTGCGAAGATTCGTTCATTCCGTAAGCCAGAACCTTATAAAGGTAAAGGTGTTAAGTTCGTTGGCGAGCAAATTCGTCGTAAGGCTGGTAAGTCAGCTGGTGCTAAATAATTAAATTAAATTGTATTTATTATGACTTCAAAAATAGAAAGAAGATTAAAAATCAAGAGAGGTATCCGTGCAAAGATCTCTGGTTCAGCAGCACGTCCTCGTATGACTGTTTTCAGAAGTAACAAGCAAATCTATGTACAATTGGTTAATGATGACATGGAGAATGGTGCTGTTACTTTGGCTTCTGCATCTTCACTTGGAATAACAGAGAAGATTGCTAAGAAGGAACAAGCAGCAAAAGTAGGTGAACTTATTGCAAAGAAAGCTATTGAGGCTGGAATTACAGAAGTAGTTTTCGATCGTAATGGTTATTTATACCATGGTAGAATTAAAGAATTAGCTGACGCTGCTCGTAAGGGTGGACTTAAATTTTAATGATTATGGCAGAAAATAATAATAAAGTAAAATCCACTAGTGATTTGGAGTTAAAAGACAGATTGGTTGCCATTAATCGTGTAACTAAGGTAACTAAAGGTGGTCGTACATTTAGTTTCGCAGCTATTGTTGTTGTTGGAAATGAAGATGGTGTTGTTGGATATGGTCTTGGTAAAGCAGGTGAAGTTACCACAGCTATTGCTAAGGGTGTAGAAGCAGCTAAGAAGAATTTGGTTAAAATACCAGTTCTTAAGGGCACAATACCTCACGAACAAGAAGCAAAATTCGGTGGTGCTGAAGTTTTGATCAGACCTGCATCTCACGGTACAGGAGTTAAAGCTGGAGGTGCTATGCGTGCTGTGCTTGAGAGTGTTGGTATTACAGACGTGTTGGCAAAGTCTAAGGGTTCTTCCAATCCTCACAATTTGGTAAAAGCTACTATTTTAGCTTTGTCTGAATTACGTGATGCCTATACAATCGCACAGAATCGTGGTGTTTCAATGGAAAAAGTGTTTAAAGGATAATTTAGAATAGTTATGGCTACAATTAAAATTAAGCAAGTAAGAAGTAAAATAGGTTGTCCTAAAAGTCAGAAAGCTACATTGGAAGCATTGGGACTAAAGAAAATAAATTCTGTTGTTGAGCATGAGGATACTGCCTCAATTAGAGGTATGGTAGAGGCTGTTAAACACTTGGTTGTAATTGAAAAGTAATTATTTAATCATAAAATTAAGTAAAAATGGATTTAAGTAATTTGAAACCCGCACCAGGTTCTATAAAGACTAGAAAGAGAATTGGCCGTGGACCAGGTTCAGGATTGGGTGGAACTTCAACTCGTGGACACAAAGGAGCGAAGTCTCGTTCGGGTTATTCGAAAAAGATTGGTTTCGAAGGTGGTCAAATGCCTTTGCAGCGTCGTTTGCCTAAGTTTGGCTTTAAGAATATTAATCGTGTTGAGTATAAGGCAATTAATATCTCTACACTTCAAACATTGGCAACATCTAAAAATATAGACAAAATCGATATCGAAACATTATGTGAGGCAGGTTATGCTTCATCTAAGAGTTTGATAAAGATTTTAGGAAATGGTACTTTGACTTCTAAATTAACTGTTTCTGCTCATGCATTTTCAGAGTCTGCTAAGCAAGCTATTGAAAACGCTGGTGGTTCAGTTGAAATTATTAAGAAATGAAAAAACTGATTAAAACAATTAAAGACATCTACAGTATTGAGGACTTAAGAACTCGAATACTGATAACAATTTTATTTGTTTTAATATATCGCTTTGGCTCATTTGTTGTCCTTCCAGGCATAGACCCTGCATCGTTGACAAAATTGAGCGAACAAACAAGCGAAGGATTAATGGCCCTCTTGGATATGTTTTCAGGAGGTGCCTTTTCTAATGCTTCTATATTCGCTCTTGGTATTATGCCATACATCTCAGCATCCATTGTGATTCAATTGTTGACAATGGCTGTACCTTCTTTCCAGAAGTTACAGAATGAGGGAGAAAGTGGACATAAGAAGGTACAGCAATATACAAGATACTTGACAGTATTTATTTTGTTATTGCAAGGACCATCCTATTTGGTTAACCTTTCAATGCAAATGCAAGCAGCAGGATCAGCTCTTCCTGCAGGATGGTGGTTTAGAGTTTCTTCAACTATCATTCTTTGTGCCGGAAGTATGTTTGTGATGTGGCTTGGTGAGCGTATTACAGATAAAGGCGTTGGTAATGGTATTTCATTTATTATCTTGGTAGGTATTATTGCACGTTTCCCAAGTGCTGTTACACAAGAGTTCGCTTCTTGTTTGACTGGACAAGGAAATGGAGGATTGATCAAGTTCTTACTTGAAATAATATTCTTATTCGTGGTTGCTGCAGCAGCAATCCTTTTGGTGCAAGGTATCCGAAAAGTGCCAGTAGAGTATGTAAAACGTGTAGAAGGTGGAGCAAAGGCTCTTGGCGGTGCGCGCAAATATATTCCTTTGAAGGTAAATGCAGCAGGTGTTATGCCAATTATCTTTGCACAGGCAATTATGTTTATTCCTTTGGCTGTTGCACCTTGGGTATTATCTCAAGAGGGTGACGGAGGTTTCGTATTTAATATTTTACGAAACACAAATGGATTTGGATATAATTTCATCTTTGCATTGCTAATTATTGTGTTTACGTATCTTTATACGGCGATGACAATTAATCCTAATAAGATTGCTGAGGGATTGAATCGTGATAATGGATTTATCCCAGGAATCAAACCTAAGAGTCCTACAGCAGAGTATTTGGATGATATTATGTCAAAAATCACGTTGCCAGGAGCTATATTTTTAGCAATTATTGCTATATTGCCAGCTATCGTTAGTAAGTTTGATGTTTCAGTTCAATTCTCACATTTCTTTGGAGGTACATCTCTATTGATTATTGTGGGTGTTGTATTGGATACGTTACAACAGATTGAAGGTCATTTGAAAATGCATCATTTTGATGGCTTGATGGAGTCTGGTAGTATTCGTGGACGTTCAGGATTGTCGGCTTATTAAGATAATTTGTTATGATATATCTAAAGACAGACGAAGAGATTGAGTTGATGCGCGAAAGTAACCTTTTGGTTGCACGCACTTTGGCTGAGGTAGGAAAGGTCGTAAAACCTGGAGTTACTACGTTGGAATTAGACAAAGTAGCTGAGGAATTCATACGATCTAATGATGCAATCCCTAGTTTTCTTGGATATGGAGGTTTCCCTAATTCAATTTGCACGTCAGTAAATGATCAAGTGGTTCATGGAATACCTTCTAATAAAGAATTAAAAGAAGGAGATATCGTATCCGTTGATTGTGGCGTTCTTAAGAATGGATTTCATGGGGATTCTTGCTACACATTTTGTGTAGGAGAAGTATCTGCTGAAATAATGTCTCTCTTAAAAACCACCAAGGAGTCTTTATATAAAGGTATAGAGGCCGCAAAAGTTGGTGGTAGGTTAGGAGATATAGGATATGCAGTACAATCTTATTGTGAAGCAAAAGGATATTCTGTTGTACGTGAGTTTGTGGGGCATGGAATAGGTCATGATATGCATGAAGATCCAATGGTTCCAAATTATGGGAGAAGAGGTAATGGAGTTTTATTGAAAGATGGAATGGTCATTGCAATCGAACCTATGATAAATCTTGGAAAAAAAGATGTATATTTGCAGCCTGATGGTTGGACGGCAGTAACGGCAGACCATAAATATGCAGCGCATTACGAGCATACAGTAGCGATAAGGAAGGGAAAGACTGATATCTTGTCTTCTTTTGAGTATGTCGAGCAGGTTTTAGGTAATAAAGCGATATAGTAGTATGGCTAAACAAGCAGCAATAGAGCAGGATGGAACGATATTAGAAGCATTATCTAATGCAATGTTCCGTGTTGAATTAGAAAATGGACACGAGATTACGGCTCATATTTCTGGAAAAATGAGAATGCATTATATAAAAATTCTTCCAGGAGATAAAGTACGTGTTGAAATGTCTCCATACGATTTGTCAAAAGGTCGTATAGCGTTCAGATACAAATAATTAAGTATAGATATGAAAGTAAGAGCATCTTTAAAAAAACGTACCCCAGAATGTAAAATAGTAAGAAGAAAGGGTCGTTTGTATGTAATTAACAAGAAAAATCCTAAGTATAAGCAACGTCAGGGATAAAAATTTTTATTATCTTTGCAAAAATTTTAGTTTATATATGGCTATAAGAATTGTCGGAGTAGATTTGCCTCAGAATAAGAGAGGAGAAATCGGTTTGACCTATATATATGGTATAGGTCGTAGTAGTGCAAATAAGATTCTTTCAGAAGCAGGTGTTGATAAGGACATCAAGGTGAAAGATTGGACGGATGATCAAGCATCTAAGATTCGTGAGATAATTGGTGCTAATTTCAAAGTAGAAGGAGATCTTCGTTCAGAAGTGCAATTGAACATAAAGCGATTGATGGATATAGGATGTTACAGAGGTATTCGTCATCGTCTTGGTTTGCCATTGCGTGGACAAAGCACTAAGAATAATGCCCGCACACGTAAGGGTAAGAAGAAGACAGTTGCAAATAAGAAGAAAGCAACTAAGTAAAAGTTAGCTAACGCTATTAATTATTAAAAAGATATGGCAAAAAAAGCAGTAGCAACCAAAAAAAAGGTAGTAAAAGTTGACGCAATTGGACAATTGCATGTACACTCATCTTTTAACAACATCATAGTGTCGTTAACAAATTCTGAAGGTCAGATTATATCATGGTCATCAGCTGGTAAAATGGGATTCCGTGGTTCTAAGAAGAACACTCCATATGCAGCACAGATGGCAGCACAGGATTGTGCAAAAGTTGCATATGATCTAGGTTTAAGAAAGGTGAAGGCATATGTAAAGGGTCCAGGTAATGGCCGTGAATCAGCAATTCGTACTGTACATGGTGCAGGAATTGAGGTAATGGAAATTATCGACGTAACACCACTTCCACATAATGGTTGTCGACCACCTAAAAAACGTAGAGTATAATTTTACACTTTTTATTACAAACAACTTTCGAATCTCGCATTGTGAATGATTGCAATTTAATCCTCTCTGCAATCGCGGCTGCACGGTTCAAGGTTTGGAATTAATAATTTAAAAAAATGGCTAGATACACAGGTCCAAAAACTAAGATTGCACGTCGTTTTGGAGAACCGATCTTCGGTCCAGATAAAGTTTTAGCAAAAAGAAACTTCCCTCCTGGACAACATGGTGTTAATAGAAGAAAGAAGTCTTCTGAGTACGGTATTCAGTTGAACGAGAAGCAAAAGGCTAAATATACTTATGGCGTTTTAGAAAGACAATTCCGTAATTTATTCGAGAAGGCTGTTGCAACAAAGGGTATTACTGGTGAGGTATTGTTACAATTATTGGAAACAAGACTTGATAATGTAGTATTTCGTTTGGGTATTGCTCCTACAAGAGCAGCGGCTCGTCAATTAGTATCTCACTGTCACATCGTTGTTGATGGAGAGGTAGTTAATATTCCTTCGTACTCAGTTAAGCCAGGACAAGTTGTTGGCGTTCGTGAGAGATCAAAATCTCTTGAGGTGATAGAAAATGCTTTGTCTGGTTTCAATCATAGCAAGTATGCTTGGTTAGAGTGGGATGGATCTTCTTTGTCTGGAAAATTCTTGCATCTTCCTGAAAGAGCTGATATTCCAGAAAATATTAAAGAACAATTGATCGTCGAACTTTACTCTAAATAATAACTGATCCATGGCAATTTTAGCATTTCAAAAACCTGATAAAGTAATAATGTTGGAGGCGGACAATTTCTTCGGAAAGTTTGAATTTCGTCCGTTGGAACCAGGTTATGGTATTACTGTTGGTAATGCTTTAAGACGTATTTTACTGTCTTCGTTGGAGGGATTTGCTATCACTTCCATCAAGATAGATGGTGTGGATCATGAGTTTTCTGTTATTCCTGGAGTTCTTGAGGATGTTACTAACGTGATTCTTAATCTAAAACAAGTACGTTTTAAACAGAAAGTTGAAGAATTTGATAGCGAAAAGGTAACTATTAATGTTTCTGGTACTGAGTTTAAAGCAGGTGATATTGCTAAACATTTGTCCGGTTTCGATGTCCTCAATCCTGATCTTGTTATTTGTCGTTTGGACAAAAGCGCAAGCTTTACCATTGAAATAAATATTGGTAAGGGTCGTGGTTATGTTCCAGCTGACGAAAATAAGATTCCTGGCTCTGAGATTGGCGTTCTTGCTATTGATTCGATCTTTACGCCTATTCGTAATGTAAAATACACTGTAGAGAACTATCGTGTTGAACAAAAAACTGATTATGAAAAGTTGGTTTTCGAAATTACTACTGATGGTTCTATTCATCCTAAGGATGCTTTGAAAGAAGCTGCAAAAATCCTTATCTATCACTTCATGTTGTTCTCTGATGAGAAAATCACATTGGATGCTCAAGAAGAGGGATCTAATGAAGAGTTTGATGAGGAAGTTCTTCA
This sequence comes from Paludibacteraceae bacterium, assembly GCA_045113275.1. Classification (GTDB taxonomy): domain Bacteria; phylum Bacteroidota; class Bacteroidia; order Bacteroidales; family Paludibacteraceae; genus UBA1181. Next base: position 30,599 of record JBGUIU010000275.1, on the reverse strand, counting down.
TATGCGTCAGTTGCTTAAAACTAAGTTGGTCGATATGGATCTTTCGGTTCGTGCGCTTAACTGCTTAAAGGCTGCTGATGTTGAAACATTAGGTGAATTAGTCGTATTTAACAAGAGCGATTTGCTTAAGTTTAGAAACTTCGGTAAGAAATCATTGACAGAGCTAGACCAATTGTTGGATACTTTGAATCTTTCATTTGGTATGGATATCTCAAAGTATAAATTAGATAAAGATTAAGTAAAATGAGACATAATAAAAAATTCAATCATCTAAGTAGACAAAAAGCTCACAGAGATGCAATGCTTGCTAATATGGCTATTTCTTTGATTATGCACAAAAGAATCAACACTACTACTGCTAAAGCTAAGGCTTTGAGAAAGTATGTTGAGCCATTATTGACAAAGTCTAAAGACGATTCTACTAACTCTCGTCGTGTTGTATTTAGCTATCTTCAAAATAAAGAGGCTGTTACAGAATTGTTCCGTGAGATTTCTACAAAAATTGCTAACCGCCCAGGTGGTTACACTCGTATCATCAAAACAGGTTTCCGTTTGGATGACGCTGCTGAAATGTGCTTCATTGAACTTGTTGATTACAACGAGGATATGTTGAAGAACAAAACACCTAAGAAAGCAACTCGTACTCGTCGTTCTTCTAAGAAGAAGGCTGAAGAGATCGAAGCTGCAGCTCCTGTTGCAGAAATTGCTGAGGGTGAAGCTACTGCTCCTGTTGCAGAATAATATTTTAGATAATTCTGAGAACGCCGCATCATTGATGTGGCGTTCTTTTTTTGTTTTTTTACTCCTATTTTATAGTTTTGTAAGCCTAAAGAATAAATGATTGATATCGGTTGATTCATCATTCTTTATGTTCATGTTTAATAATAGATTCAAAAGATTTTTGTTATGAAATACAAACGTATTTTATTGAAACTGAGTGGTGAATCCTTAATGGGTGCTCAGGGGTATGGTATTGATGAAAATAGACTTTCTGAATATGCGGATCAAATAAAAGAGATTGCAGGTCTGGGCGTTCAGATTGGTATTGTAATTGGTGGTGGAAATATCTTTAGGGGATTGTCTGGCTCCAAAAAAGGATTTGATAGAGTGAAAGGTGACCAAATGGGTATGCTGGCTACTGTTATTAATGCTTTGGCTCTTAACTCCGCTTTGGTGGCTGTGGGGGTAAAATCTAAAGTGTTGACTGCAATACGAATGGAACCTATTGGTGAATTTTATTCAAAAGATAAAGCAATTGAATCTTTGAATGCTGGATATGTTACCATCTTTGCTGCAGGTACGGGCTGTCCTTACTTCACTACAGATACTGGTTCTTCTTTGAGAGGTATAGAGATTGAAGCTGATGCAATGTTTAAAGGTACTCGTGTGGATGGTATATACACGGCTGATCCTGAGAAAGATCCGACCGCTACAAAATATGATGATATCTCATATGATGAGATACTTAGACAAAATCTTAAGGTGATGGATTTGTCTGCTACAGTTATGTGTCGTGACAATAATTTACCTATCGTGGTATTCAATATGGATAAAGTTGGTAATCTGAAGAAGGTTATCTTGGGTGAAAATATTGGTACATATGTTCATCCGTAACTTGTTTCTGTCGTTTGTGACAATGATTTTGAAAGCAAAAAAAGTATGAATAAAATTTCACTAAAAGCAAGGTCTATTATCAGAAAGGGAATCGCTTCATTGCTGTCATCAATGGGCTTTTTTACCTTACACGCATCGGATAAAGGTGATTATATAATTTATGAACCTACGGATTCAATCAAAAAAGATTATCTTAGAGATTCCTCCGTAGTGGTCCTGTACGGATGTCCGTATGCTGACTTCAAAATTAACGGACATGTTACCGATAAAAGCGGTAAACCGTTGGAAAATGTTGAAATACAGATTTCTCAGTGTGAAAACATTACGTCAACAGTGACATCTGATGCGGATGGCGCCTTCAGTATAGAATATGAAATGACACCATGGTGCGATATAAAGATATCAGCTAAGAATGACTATTCTTCTGCATGTGACTCCATCTTGGAGGCAGACTACAAAAACAAGTTCGTGATAACCAGTAAAACAGGGCCATTTTATTATGGTGTATATAGCGAAACATTGTCTATCGTCTTAGATGAAAATGGAGAGTTGGGGAAAATCATATTTGGTAATGTGGCAGAACAGCGTGATGCAGTGGTAGAAAAGGTCCTTTTGTTCTCAAATCCAGTGGAAAATTATTTATGGTTCAACTTGGAGGGTACGGAAGAGGCTAACGTTGCTATCTATAATTTTAGTGGCGAGAAAGTAATTAGTGCAACTGTTTCGAACGGCGGAAATCTTTACGTAGGTGATCTTACATGCGGAAATTACATCGTGACAGTTGTTTCTGGCAATAGAAAATACGTTGCTAAATTCTTGAAGAAATAAGGAAAACACACTTTTAAACGAGGGTGTATCAAAATATAGTTTTTGGTACACCCTTGAAAATTTCAATACAGATGGAGAATCCAAGAAAAATTCCATTAAAAAAGAGATTCGCTTTAAAACTCTTCGATATTTATCGTCACAACGTAACGAAAGAGCATCAGTTATCCTATCTTTTTTGGGAGTGTACGTTGCGTTGTACGTTGAATTGTCTGCATTGTGGTAGTGATTGTCGTCAGATGTCTGATGTCAATGATATGCCGGTGGAAGATTTCCTTAAAGCGATAAAACAGATTGTTCCGATTGTTACTCCCAATCATACGATGGTCGTATTTACAGGAGGCGAAGCGCTTGTTCGTAAGGATTTGGAACAGGCGGGGAGGGAACTCTATAAACTGGGTTTTCCGTGGGGAGTCGTTACCAATGGATATCTATTGACAAAAGAACGAATGGATTCTCTTCTTCAGGCAGGAATGCGTTCGTGTACGATAAGTCTTGATGGACTAAAGGATTCACATAACTGGTTGCGACAAAATGCGCTGTCTTATGATCGTGCTATCAACGCAATTAAGCTATTGCCTCAAACGGATCTCGAATATGATGTCATGACTTGTGTTAACAACCGGAACTTTGAGGAGCTTCCGCAAATCAAAGAGATGTTGATTGACTATGGTATCAAAAACTGGCGAATTGCAACAATCTTCCCCGTTGGAAGAGCAAACCAATATCCTGAATTACAATTGCCTGATGATAAGTTCAAGGCTGTCTTCGATTTCATTGAAGAGACAAGAAAAGAGGGTCGAATAAGAACGAATTATGGCTGTGAAGGCTTCTTGGGAGATTATGAAAGTCGTGTCAGAGATAACTTTTTTTTCTGCCGAGCAGGAATCAATGTGGGATCCATACTTGTAGATGGAAGCATATCCGCTTGTCCCGATTTGAGGGATCGGTTTATTCAAGGAAACATCTATAAAGATAACTTTGCCGATGTGTGGCAGAACAGATATCAGATCATGAGAGATCGTTCATGGGCCAAAACAGGCATTTGCAAGGAGTGTGAATTCTTCAGTCATTGTGAAGGAAATGGACTGCATCTTCGAAACGAAGCAACCAATGAAGTTGCTTTTTGCCATTTGGAAAGAATGGCTGGAGGAAAGTGATAAGACTTGTTTTCTCTCTTTTTACAGCAATGTTTTTCGCCCTTCCCTCTTGAAGTTGGTGATAATGATACAAATAAATTTTGAAGATTAGTGAAAATTTTATTTTCTTAGAATTTGGTGTTTTAATTAAAAGCACATAAATTTGTCCCGTCGAAATCTGAAATAGGTTAGACTTTTTATAAAAAGAAAAGAAAAAAGTATGCTATTTATAATTAACATTCACATTTTGTCAATTATTCTCTTGCGTAGCTAGGGGATGTGAGAATGTGTTGTTTATTAGAAAATTATATTGAGCCTTTCTCACATTGTAGTGAGAAAGGCTTTTTTGTTGAATGTATATGATAATTTTTAAAATATAATCTTATGAGCGATAGATTGTTTATCTTTGATACTACGCTTCGAGATGGAGAGCAGGTTCCTGGATGTCAGCTTAATACGGTTGAAAAGATTCAGGTTGCAAAGCAGTTAGAGATGCTTGGCGTGGATGTGATAGAAGCTGGATTCCCTATTTCGAGTCCGGGAGATTTTAATTCGGTGATTGAAATATCCAAGGCGGTAACATGGCCTACTATTTGTGCATTGACCCGAGCGGTTGAAAAAGATATTGACGTGGCTGCAGATGCCTTGAAGTATGCTAAGCATAAAAGGATACATACGGGTATTGGAACGTCTGAGTCCCATATTAAGTATAAGTTTAACTCGACACCAGAAGAGATCATTGAACGTGCGGTGGCTGCTGTTAAGTATGCCAAGAGATATGTAGAAGATGTGGAGTTTTATGCGGAGGATGCTGGAAGAACGGATAATGAATATCTTGCAAGAGTGGCAGAGGCTGTGATTAAAGCGGGGGCTACCGTTGTTAATATACCAGACACAACAGGATTTCGTATTCCGTTTGAATATGGAGAAAAGATTAACTATCTGATGGAACATGTGGATGGTTTTTCATCTGGTAAGGCAATCCTTTCAACTCATTGTCATAACGATTTAGGTATGGCTACTGCCAATACAGTGGCGGGCGTAATAGCTGGTGCGAGACAGGTAGAGGTGACGATTAATGGTATCGGAGAACGTGCAGGAAACACCTCTCTGGAGGAAATCGCTATGATTTTTAAGACTCATCCAGATTTAGGAATTGATACAAATATTAATACAACAAAGATTTATCAAACGAGTCGTATGGTCTCTAGTCTGATGAATATGCCGGTTCAACCCAACAAGGCAATCGTGGGCAAGAATGCTTTTGCTCACTCATCAGGAATTCATCAGGACGGTGTGCTTAAAAATGCGGCTACATATGAAATCATGGACCCTAAGGTTGTCGGAATTGATGAGAATGCCATTGTGCTGACAGCTCGTAGTGGTCGTGCAGCCTTAAAGCATCGTCTGCATGTTTTAGGTATTGATATTGATGATGAAAAACTGGATCGGGTCTATCAGGATTTTCTGAAACTGGCTGACAAGAAAAAAGAGGTGAATGATGATGATGTACTTATGTTAGCAGGTGCAGATAGAACGAATACACATAATATAAAATTAGACTTCCTTCAAGTTACAAGTGGACTGGGAACACGTCCGGTTGCAAGCATAGGCTTGGATATTGCGGGTGAAAAATTTGAGGCAGCTTCATCAGGAAATGGACCTGTGGATGCTGCGATTAAAGCTCTCAAATTGATTATTAGAAGAGATATGTTACTGAAGGAGTTTACGATTCAAGCAATTAATAAGGGTAGTGACGATGTAGGAAAGGTTCACATGCAGGTAGAACACGATGGAGCTGTATATTATGGTTTCGGTGCAAATACGGATATTGTGACAGCTTCAGTTGAAGCATACATCGATTGTATTAATAAGTTTAGGAAATAAATTATAAATGTTTTTATATGGCTAACACATTATTTGATAAAATTTGGGATGCTCATGTTGTGTCTCAGGTAGAAGATGGTCCGACACAACTTTATATAGATCGTCTTTATTGTCATGAGGTTACAACTCCTCAGGCGTTTGATACGTTAAGAGACAAAGGATTAAAGGCATTTCGACCATCTCAGATTATTGCCATGCCTGATCATAACACGCCTTCTGACCAACAGGAAGTGATTCATGACCCTGTGGGAAGAAAGCAAGTGGAAACGTTAAAAGCAAATTGCGAGGAGTTTGGTATTAAGCATTTTGCGATGGGAACGAAAGACAATGGTATTATTCATGTGGTTGGTCCAGAAAAAGCTCTTTCATTGCCAGGTATGACCATTGTGTGTGGTGACTCTCATACTTCAACACATGGTGCGGTAGGTGCAATTGCGATGGGCATAGGAACAAGTGAAGTCGCTCAGGTGTTAGCTTCTCAATGTATTCTTCAATCAAAGCCTAAAACTATGAGAATCAATATTGAAGGGGAACTGTCATCGGGTGTTACTGCAAAGGATGTGGCATTGTATATTATGTCACAGATGTCAACCTCAGGAGCTACAGGTTATGCTGTTGAGTATGCTGGAAGTGTGATTAGAAACATGTCGATGGAGGGACGTCTGACCCTCTCTAATTTAAGTATCGAGATGGGTTCTCGCGCGGGATTGATCGCACCAGATGAGACAACATTTGCTTATTTGAAAGGTCGTGAATACGCACCAAAGGGTGCTGCGTGGGATAAGGCTGTGAATGAATGGAAGAAATTGAAAAGTGATGATGACGCTGTTTTTGATAAGGAGGTGACATACAATGCGGCAGATATCGCTCCTCGAATTACATACGGAACGAATCCTGGCGCTGGAATCGCTATTGATGAATCAATCCCTACGTTAGATAGTATCCCGGAAGCGGAACGAGATCAGTTTGTTCGAATGTTGGATTACATGCAGTTTAAACCCGGACAAAAATTGGAGGGAACACCTGTTGATTACGTATTCTTAGGAGCTTGTACGAATGGTCGTATAGAAGATTTCCGTGCTTTCGCTTCTGTCGTAAAGGGGAAAAAGAAAGCCGATGGCGTGGTAGCTTGGTTGGTGCCTGGCTCTTGGTTGGTTCGTCAGCAGATCATTGACGAGGGAATCGATAAGATTTTAGAGGAGGCTGGTTTTGAACTTCGTCTTCCATCATGTTCTTCTTGTTTGGCTATGAATCCAGATAAGGTTCCTGCTGGCAAATTATCTATTTCCACCAGTAATCGAAATTTTGTTGGTCGTCAAGGTCCCGGTGCTCGTACCGTATTGGCATCACCTTTGGTGGTTGCTGCAAGTTCAATTACAGGTAAAATAACAGATCCAAGAACTCTCTAATTAATTATCATTATGGCGAAACAAAAATTTGATATTATACAATCAACATGTATTCCTGTTGGCATAGACAATTGTAATACAGACTTAATCATACCTGCACGTTATTTAGCAAGTACGACTCGTGATCCGAAGTTCTTTGGAGATGCGTTTATGCACGATTTGCGTTTCGATGCAGACGGAAATCCAGTGGCAGATTTTGTCATGAATCAGCCTGAGTTTTCAGAAACACCTCGTAAGGGCGTTCACGAAATTATTATTGGTGGTCAGAATTGGGGCTCTGGTTCGAGTCGGGAACATGCTGCTTGGGCTATTGCAGGGTATGGTGTGCGTGTGGTGATCTCTAGCAGTTTTGCAGATATTCACAAGAATAATTTGCTTAATTGTTTTGTGTTGCCCGTAGTGGTTAGTCGTGCTTTCCAACAGGAATTGTTTGAGACTATAGCTAAGAATCCAGCTATGGAGGTGAAGGTGGATGTGCCTAATCAGACGGTAACGAATATGGTTACTGGCCATAGTGAGCATTTTGAAATCAATGGCTATAAAAAATATTGTTTGATGAATGCGCTTGATGATATAGACTTCTTACTTGAAAATAAGGGTAAAATTGAAGTATGGGAACAGAAGAGAAAAAATATGTAACAATAATGGATACGACACTCCGTGATGGGGAACAAACCAACGGAGTGAGTTTCGTGCCTCATGAAAAATTGATCTTGGTACGAACCCTTTTACAGGATATCAAGGTGGATCGTGTGGAGGTGGCTTCTGCACGTGTGAGCGATGGAGAAAAAGAGGCCGTCACAATGATCTGTAACTGGGCTAAAAGTGCTGGATTATTGGAACGAATCGAGGTGCTAGGCTTTGTGGATGGAGCCGAAAGCATTGATTGGATTAAAGATACTGGTTGTCAGTGTGTTAATTTGCTGACAAAGGGTTCTCTTCGTCATTGTAACGAGCAATTGAAGAAAACCAAGGAGGAACATCTTGATGAGATACTTCACAGTATATCGTATGCTAAGAAAGCAGGCATGAGGGTGAATCTTTATTTGGAGGACTGGAGTAATGGTATCCAAAATGACCCTGATTATGTCTATTTCATGATGGATCATCTGAAGGATGAGGGAATAGAACATTTTATGCTTCCTGATACATTGGGAATCCTAACACCCGATCAGACGTATAAGTGTATAAAGATGATGGTGGATCGTTATCCTAATCTGTTGTTTGATTTCCATGCACATAATGATTATGATCTAGCTGTTGCGAATGCGATGGCTGCGGTACATGGTGGTGCTCGTGGATTACACACAACGATTAATGGCTTGGGAGAACGTGCAGGAAATGCGCCATTGGCCAGTGTTCAAGCTGTGTTGAAAGATCATTATCATATACAAACGAACATTGTTGAATCGAAATTGAACGAGGTGTGTCATTTGGTTGAGTCGTACAGTTGTATTGCTATTCCACCGAACCGACCTGTTGTGGGTGAAAGTGTCTTTACACAAGTCGCAGGCGTACATGCGGATGGCGATACCAAGTCGGATCTGTATTGCAATAATTTGTTGCCTGAACGATTCGGAAGGAAACGAGAGTATGCTTTGGGAAAAAATAGTGGGAAGGCTAATATCTTACGTAATCTTGAAGAATTGGGACTGGCACTTACGCCCGAACAGACGAAAGCGGTTACACGTCGAATCATTGAACTGGGTGATAAGAAAGAGTTGGTGACACAGGATGATCTTCCGTATATCGTAGCAGATGTAGTGAAACATTCAGCTCCGGATGATCGTGTGAAACTGGATAGTTATATGGTGAGTACAAGTTATGGACTGAAGCCATTGGCCAGTGTTCGAGTAGAAGTGAACGGAACCTCGTATGAAGAAACAGCAACGGGAGATGGTCAGTATGATGCATTCGTACGGGCAGTGCGTCATATCTATCGTGAGAAACTACATAGGAAGTTCCCATGGTTGACCAATTATGCTGTCAGTATTCCGCCTGGTGGACGTACGGATGCCTTGGTGCAGACAAGTATATCGTGGACCTTTGATGGGAAGTGTTATCGAACCAGAGGATTGGATGCCGATCAGATGGAAGCCGCAATAAAAGCAACATTTAAGTTGCTGAACTTGATTGAGGATTTGTATGAACAATGTCCTGAGCGAACGAAAGAAATAGAATAATAAAAATTTAAATAAAGAATTATATGGAATTAAAAATAGCTGTATTAGCAGGAGATGGCATAGGACCAGAAATCTCTGAGCAAGGAGTCAATGTGATGACTGCCGTATGTAATAAGTTTGGACACAAAGTGAGTTATTCATATGCTATCTGCGGGGCTGATGCAATTGATAAAGTAGGGGATCCATTCCCTGAAGAGACCTTTAAGATTTGTATGGCAGCTGATGCTGTGCTTTTTTCTGCAGTTGGAGATCCTAAGTTTGATAATAATCCTGCTGCTAAGGTGCGTCCTGAACAAGGCTTGTTGGCCATGCGTAAGAAATTAGGCTTGTTTGCGAATATCCGTCCGATACAAACATTTGATTGCTTGGTTCATAAAAGTCCGCTGAAAGATGAGTTGGTGAGAGGTGCAGATTTTATCTGTATCCGAGAATTGACGGGAGGTATGTATTTTGGAGAAAAGAAAGAGGGAAGTGATTTCGCCTACGACACGAATGCCTATAGTCGTATGGAGGTGGAACGTATTTTGAAAGAGGCATATAAATATGCACGGCAACGAAACAAACATTTGACAGTTGTGGATAAGGCTAATGTGTTGGCTTCTTCTCGTTTGTGGAGAAAGGTAGCACAAGAGATGGCTCCTCAATATCCAGATGTGACCACTGATTTCATGTATGTTGACAATGCGGCTATGCGAATGATTCAGGAACCAACATTCTTTGATGTGATGGTGACGGAGAACACTTTCGGTGATATTCTTACAGATGAGGGCTCTTGTATTACTGGTTCGATGGGTTTGCTTCCTTCCGCATCAACAGGAGAACACACACCAGTGTTTGAACCTATTCATGGATCATGGCCACAGGCAAAAGGATTGAACATCGCCAATCCATTGGCTCAGATTCTTTCTGTTGCTATGTTGTTTGAATATTTTAATTTGAAGGAAGAGGGGAAATTGATTCGAGAGGCTGTTGATGCATCTTTGGATGCAAATGTTCGTACGCCAGAAATTCAAGTCGAAGGCGGTGCTAAGTATGGCACTAAAGAAGTGGGCAAATGGATCGTGGATTATATTAATAAGAAATAATAGTATGGAAAGAGAGGAACGGAAACAGGAATTCGTTTTATTCACGCTATTAGGATTGGTCGCTGGTCTCGCTTTAGGTTGGATCGTTTCACCTTGTTATGGGGCGGGGGAATCTCAATCGGATGTAAAACAAATAGCTTGTTCTCCAGAGACGTCCAATCCTAAAGAGACGCCAAAGGAGAATGAAAACGTCAAAGTAAGAAAAGTTTTTGTTATTGCGGAAAATGATGCGGTTATGAGAGGAACTTCATATACGGCTGATATCATTGTCGCTGATGTTGATACGACTCTTCATTATGTGAGCAAAACAGGCGAGAAAGAGATCGTGAACAATAAGATTCAATTTTTTTGTGGCGCTGTAGGAACCCATCAGTATAAAGGTGTTGTTCATGTGACCGAAGCAGATGGAACGGTTTCTGAATATCCGTTTACAAAAAAATATACTGTGACAGAACCGTTTGCCTGTGTTTCTACATCGTTTCTTTTAAAGGGGAAAGACAATCCTATATCGGTATCAATCCCTGGTATTTCATCTAGCGATATTGACATTAAAGTGAAGAATGCACAATGTAAGAAGACAGGAACGGGTTATCTCCTGAAACCTAATCCTGATGCAAAAACATGTGTAGTTGCTGTTTTTGCACAAATAGAAGGACGAAAGATGTTGATTGCTAATAGGGAATTTCAGGTGGTTGAATAATTTAACTTAGTTAATACATTTAAGTAGTAAAAAGGACACGCTCTGTTTGGCGTGTCCTTTTGTCGTATGATAATGTCAATGATTTTCAAGGCTCTGTTTGTGCTTCTGTTTCCACAACTATGGCAAGACTGTTCCCGTTAGGGTAGTGATGGTAAAATGTTTTGTCAATTAGATTTCCTTTTATGTCGTAGTGGTGTCTTACTGCGATTTTTCCATTCGAATCATATTGATATGTGTATTTGTAATCCAATGTCCCTGCTTTGTTATAGGCACATTCCTCTATCTCTTTTCCTGCTGAATCATATTTGTACGTATGTTTGCTGATGAGTTTGTATTGCTGGTATTCACATTGCTCCACGATACATCCCTTGGCGTTGTATTTGCTTTTGAAAAGTCGGGGGTATCCTTCCATTTGATAGATGAATGTTTCGATCTCTTTCCTATTAGCATCATAGCGGAAATTAACTTCTTTCCGTTCAGGATAAGGAATTCCATATCCGCGACATATCTTCAACCATATGTCATGGTCCTTAGAACCACGATAATCTGTTGTAATCCAATAGTCACGGTAGGGTACTGTTCCATATCTTTTATATGATTCATATTTTTTGTATCCAGTGGAATCATATTCCACTTTCGTTTTGTCAAATAGATATACTTTCTTTATTGAATCTGATTCTAGAATAACTTTATATGTTGTTTGGACGGTTTCCTTTCTATGGCTATTTTTTTGTTCCTGTAAGGCTGTATTATACACAGACTCAATTAAGCTGACAAGATCAGTGCTGTCAACAGCTGATTGTCCTAATACTGTTGCGGAAGTTGTCAGCAAACAAAGTAAGCCGATAAGCGTGTATGCGTGTTTGCGTGTTGCCATGACTATCGTTTGATGATTAGTTGTTGACCTATTCGTAGATTCGTATTTTTCATCTGATTCCACTTCATAATCTCCTCTGCTGTGCAACCATATTGCTTGCCGATTCGGTATAGCGTTTCCCCTTTCTTCACAATGTGAGTGGTGACTTCATCACTTTTCTCTTTGTTGTTTTCATTGTCAACTTCTTGTGTTTCATCTTTGTTTACACTCTTTTCCTGATCAGAAGACTCTTTTTTCACGTCAGTAGTGTCGGAAGGTGCAGGAGTTATTTCTTTCTTCTCGTCTTCTGAATGATTATCGATTACTTCTTTCTCTTCGTTAGATTGTGGTGAATCGGTGTCTGGATTGATGAGAAGTTTCTGCCCAATCTTCAAATTGTTGTTTTTCAATTTGTTCCATTTGATGATATCATCCACTTTACATCCATATTGTTTGGAGATGCGATAGAGATTATCACCTTTTTTTACGATGTGTATGACTTGAGTTTTCTCTGTTGGTTCAATCAAAGACTCGTTTTGAGGGATTTCCTTGTTTTGTTCTAGTGTATCGGTTGATAGAGAGTCTTGATCTGCTGGCTGAGTCTCTTTTTCAGGTTTGCTGTCTTCTTTTTCCCCCTTTTCTTTTTCGTCATCAGAGAAGTCCTCTTCCTTATCAGAAGCTAATTCTCCGATGATGCGTTTGCAACCGATGTATCGTTTGTTGTAGTATTCATAGCCAGGGTAGCTGTCGATGGAGATGCCTCTTTGCACGGAAGCGTGAATAAACCATACGGTGTCTTGTTTTTCGTTTATATCAATGATGATACCCACATGACCGACGGCTTTGCTGTTGAGTTTGCTACCTTTGAAAAAGATTAGGTCTCCTTTTTTTGTGTTGCTGTACTTGATCTTTTCCCCTTGTAAATATTGGGAAGAGGAGGACGTGTTGAGTGTATATCCGAACTTTTGAAACACATAGTATGTAAACCCAGAGCAGTCGAATGTTTTGGGTCCTCTGCTTGCATACTTATATTTGCATCCGATGTGCTTCTGTGCGTATTCAACTAAGGAATCCCGCAAAGTTAATTCGTGATGTTTCCGATGCTTACCCCATGCACTGTCGAGACTCAGAGTCAGTATGAAAATGATGCAAAGTATGTGTTTACAAATGCTCATAATAAAAGAAAAACGGGGAGAATGTGATTGAGTCTCCCCGTTTGTATTTAAAATTAGTTTACACCAGCAACGATGATTTCCTTACCCGTATCTTTGATGATTTTCTTAATCATACCTTGAAGAACTGCGCCCGGACCTACTTCCGTAAATTCTGTTGCGCCAGCATTAATCATGTTAAGAACGGATTGTGTCCATTTCACAGGAGCTGTTAGTTGTTTGATCAGATTGCTCTTTATCACCTCTGGATCCGTTTCCCCTTTTGTTGTCACGTTTTGGAAAACAGGACATTTAGGAGATTTGAATTGAGTAGCTTGAATAGCAGCTTCCAATTCAACTTTAGCAGGTTCCATGAGAGGGGAGTGGAAGGCACCACCCACAACTAGTTTGAGGGCTCTTTTTGCACCAGCTTCAGTCATCAGTTCGCAAGCTTTGTCGATACCTGCATTTGTTCCTGAGATAACCAATTGACCAGGACAGTTATAATTGGCTGGAACAACTGTTTCATCTTTGATGGTTGCACAGAGTTCTTCAACTTTCTCATCCGATAATCCTAGTATAGCCGCCATAGTAGAAGGGTTCATTTCGCAAGCTTTTTGCATTGCCTGAGCACGCTTAGATACTAAAACAAGACCATCTTCAAAGCTCATAGCACCGCTTGCTACTAATGCAGAAAACTCACCGAGAGAGTGACCTGCAACCATGTCGGGTTGAAATTTCTCACCAAGTGATTTTGCTAATACTACGGAGTGAAGAAATACGGCAGGTTGAGTAACTTTTGTTTGTTTAAGGTCTTCTGCACTTCCTTCGAACATTATGTCGGTAATGCGGAAACCTAGGATGTCATTCGCTTTCTCTAGTAAATCTTTTGCCATTGGCATGTTCTCATATAGGTCTTTCGCCATTCCTGTAAATTGGGAGCCTTGACCTGGGAATACAAATGCTTTCATATCAATTAAAATTATTCTTATGAAGTATATTTTTCATAAGGTGTTAGGTGTTAATTATTATATTTATTTTCGTATAAGAATTTTTGCCATGCGGAAATATTTAGATTTCCTTCTAATGCATCTTGTGTTTTTGTAGCGATGTTGTTGAAGAAATCGATGCCTGTTGCTTTTTCCACTTCATCTACAGTCACTGCATATTCAAATATGTCACCTTTAGCTGATTGAGGAATGATAAAACCGATCATTTTTTCTTTCCCTGCATAAGAAAAGTCGTAAATGATTTTGAAAAATTTGGTAGGTATGGTGATCTCACTCATTTCTACCTCTCCACGGTTGTTGGTATAATGCATTTTCTCATCATTTGGAGAGAATACAGGGCCTGTAACGATATAGACTTTGTTGAATTTTCTTGCCCAATGACGTGTCTGCATCTCCAAATCATTCCAAATTCCAGCATTGAATTTTTGTTTTTGCGGAGAGATGTTGCTAGTATAGAAACATTCCATCATGGCTGTACGGTCAAATTTCATATCGGCTGCTGGTGCTAAATGACCTTTGGTATAGCCACTTTCACGATATTCATAGACATGAGCAGACTGGGTCGAAACGATTGGGTCTTCTGTGAAAGCGTTGGACCGACTTAATGAGCCATACGTCTCTTCTTTCGTTAATTCATACGCTACCCATTCTGATTGCTCATCTTCCTCAGAGTATGAGAACGAATAGTTCTCATGGTGATACAATCGTCCTTTTTTTGTTGAATGGGTGAAGATAGCATCTCCTTTCACTTCACTTGATTCAGATGAAGCGGGTGAGATTGCCTCATTCTTCTGAACGGTCGTTTGACTTGAAAAATGAGAAGCAGTCTTGCTGTTTTCTGTAACAGTAGTATTGTTAGTAGAGGTGCAACTGCAGATAAGCGAAAGAAGAATGATTATGTGTGGAAATTTGTTCATTTGACAGCTTTTAAACTCATATCCAAACCTTTCACTGAATGGGTGAGTGCCCCAACGGAGATGTAATCAACTCCGCATTCAGCGTAATCGCGTAGCGTATCTATTGTAATACCACCAGATGATTCGGTTTCAAATCGATGGTTGATGATTTGAACAGCCTTCTTTGTGTCTTCTGTGTTGAAGTTGTCGAGCATGATACGATCCACGCCTCCGATTTCGAGAACTTGGTTTAACTCGTCAAAATTTCGAACTTCAATTTCTATTTTTAAGTTTTTACCATGTGTTTTCAAATACTCTTTTGCCTTTGTAATAGCGTTCTTTATGCCGCCGGCAAAATCCACATGATTGTCTTTTAGAAGAATCATATCGAATAATCCGATACGATGGTTTACTCCACCACCGATTTTTACAGCTTGTTTTTCAAGCATACGTAATCCTGGAGTCGTCTTTCTAGTATCTAATACGCGGGTGTGGAGGCCTTCCAAAAGTTTAGCATATTTGTGCGTTTGGGTAGCGATACCGCTCATTCTTTGCATGATATTAAGAACAGTACGTTCTGTTTGCAAAAGAGATTGTTCCTTTCCAGTAACGTAAAAAGCGATGTCCCCTTTTTTTACTTCTGTACCATCCGTTAAGAGAATCTCCATCTCCATGTCAGGATCAAACTTGTGAAATATTCGTTTGGCTATTTCAACACCTGCAAGGATACCGTCCTCTTTGATGAGTAGTTTTGCTTTGCCGATTTTGTCGGCAGGAATACAACATAGAGTTGTGTGGTCACCGTCACCAATATCTTCAGCAAATGCTAAATCGAGAAGGTCTTCAATTAATTCGTTTTCGCTTTTCATAGGAATAATCAATTGCTTTTTGTGATTTTAATCTGATATATAAAATCTTTGTTTGTATCTTTTTGTGTAAGTATAAACAGAGAAAATTCTCCGTTGCTAGTGTATAGTTTGCCCAACAGAATGGCAGACTTTCCTTTTTCTGTCTTGTTGGTAAGAGAATAATTCGTAGGTCTGTTTTTGCGGAAAAAATCGCTTAGTAAAGTCTTTGCTCGATTTTTATCGCAGGAACTTGCGGAATTCTCTATCATTACATCCACATTGTTATTTAAATATGATTCTAATTTTGATATATTTCCATTTGCAAATGCTTGGGTGATTTCTGTCGGATTCGCCATTACATTAATTCCGAACATCAGTGTAATAAATGTAAGAATAATTATCGCCGATTTCCTATTTCTCATATTTCTTATATTTTTCAGTTGTTACGATACGTTCACATCTTCATATATGTCTCTGCAAAAATAATGCCAAAGTGCGAAAAAAATCGATTTTTGGTATTATTTTTGTCACAAAAGTTATATTGTATGAAAGTTACACTAATAACCGTTGGCAAAACTAATAATTTAAATTTTAAAAATGCAATATCTGAGTATCAAAAGAGGCTTAAATTTTACATTTCTTTTGATATTGAGGAGCTAAATGATGTTAAAAATACTAAAAATCTAACAGAAGAGGTTCAAAAGCAGAAAGAAGGAGAGCTCTTATTGAAATCATTTCAAGAAGGAGATGAGGTGATTTTGTTGGATGATAAAGGGGTGGAGCATACATCTGTATCATTCTCTGCTTTCATCGAAAAAAAATCTGTTTCGGGTTTGAAAAGATTGGTGTTTGTTGTGGGGGGGCCTTATGGTTTCTCTCCTGAGGTATATGCGAGAGCTAATGGTAAGGTCTCGTTGTCGCGTATGACCTTTTCTCATCAGATGGTTCGGTTGATTTTTGTCGAACAGCTTTATCGCGCAATGACCATACTAAAGGGTGAACCCTATCATCACGAATAAATTTGGCACGTAATTTGTATTGTATGTTTATGAACGATACATATAATAAGTTGATTAGGTTATTGAGATATTATTGGAAGAGATTGAGACGACGCTTTTCGTTGAGCTCAAGTACCAATTTTGTCGGGTGGCTGTCGATATGTGCATTGTGCCTTTTCTTCACAATGGGGGTGGAATATTTGCACTATAGATCTTCTCTTCAATCCATAAAAAAAGATGAGATAACTCGAGTGCTTCGCCAAAAAGAGATGCTTTCGGAGCAGATCATGACTCAAATAAGACATGTCTTGGCAATAGGGAATGTGTCGGATCTGTATGATAGAGATGATTTGTATGAAATCTCTAAAAGCAATGAAATATCCTTCCTCGTTTATAAAGGGAATGAGTTGTTGTTTTGGACCAATAATGATATTGCCATACAGGGCGTGGAAGGCTTTGACTTCGCAAAGGAGTTCTATTATCTCTCGGTTAATGCGCATGTTATTGTTATGCAGTCCTTCTATAAGGAGTATAGATGCATCTCATTGATAAAAATAAAAGACTATATTTTCCCTAAAAAAAATAGTTGCAATAACTATTTTGCTGAAGCGTTCCATTTGCCTGGTTCTGTTGTGATCTCTGGTGATCCGTCGCAAGGTATGTCTTTCTATTCAAAGGATGATATGTTCTTGTTCTCTTTGTCAGACATCCTGGTGAAAAGTGGAAATTACCGATATATACTATTGTCTATTCTGTTCGGTTCATTGTTTCTGATTAGTTTAGCGATGACGCTAAATTCTTTGGCTAATAATATTCGAATCAGGTATCCCAAATGGTATCGGTATGGTTTAATAGGTGTCTTCCTGCTTCTGACTTTAACATTTTGTTTGCTATTATACTTCAGATTCCCTGGTTTGTGGTTTGATAATGCTTTCCTAAGTGGAATGTCTTATCATTCCGATCATATTCCTTCATCGTCTCATTTATCTTTATTTGTTACCTTTCTATATGGTATTGCGTTTTTGTATAAGCGTCAGTCCCCGTATTTAAATATCGATATTTTAAAGAATAAAAAACCATGGAAGAAGACTGTTTTGATCTTTATAATCAAATCGTTCCCGTTTGTTTTGATGGTTCAATATTTCTTGATCGTTAGGGGAATGGTATATCATTCAAATATGAATGTGGCGGTGTCATTTATACAGGAGGTAAATGCAGAAACACTCATAATGTTGATGTTGGAGTTGTTCTTGGTCTATTTGTTCTATTTTGTCATCAGTCACATCCGTGTGTTGTATGCTTTTAAAGAAAACACAAAGATTATTTTGTCCGTTCATATAACGTTGACGGTTCTTGTCTCTTTATGTTATGCCGTTCAAGGATTATGGGTGGAGGTTGTTTTTGTCTTCCTTGTCTCTATCGTTATTTTGTTTGTCGATTTGTATGAAACATATTATCCGGTCAGCCGATTCTTATATACAGCACCGATTGCCTTTGTGTTTATCAATCTGATTGTGGGATTGTCTTATTATTATTCGACTTCCAAAAATGAATCTAATTACAGAGCAATGGCGAAGAATATCAGTGAGAATAGCTGTGTGTATAAGGATGAAGTTGCGGAAAGTATCTTAAAGGATAAAAACTCATATTTGATTACGGATACACGATTGATCAGATGGGTGCGTTTGAATAGTTCGGAGGTGGAAGATTTAGCAGAAAACTATTTGTGGGAATCATATTTCCGCATTTTTGATGAGAAATATGATTTTGAGGTACAGGTATGTAGTCCGTCTGAATCTTTGTATTTACGAAAGCCTAATTTTGAGAATGTAGTGTACAAGGATTTTTCTGAAGTGGAAGATCATTTCCGCAGATTGGATAAGTCTAGATTTTATGCGAATCAGGATGAACGTTTGGCGATATCCTTCTTAGGTAGGATTCCGATGGATTCTATTACTGTTTATCTGAAGTTTTATCGTAAATCGACCTATGATAGGGTTAGTTTGTTGGAGCAATCATTGACGGAGGAAAAGAATTATGTGAATTATTCAATGGCAAAATATATCAATGGTGAATTGAGCTATTCTGATGGAGAGTTCCATTATCCAATTATGATGACATGGATTCCAGGTTCCAATCGAGGGGAAGATGATAAATTCTTCATGAATTATTATACGCATTACGTACATGTTTTTGACCAAGGGAAGAGTATTGCAGTTGTCAGTGTGCCGGAGCGTCAAAGTTATATTTATGTCATTATGCTGACGTATCTTTTTGCCTCTTACATATTGGTGGCATTGGCTTATTTCTCAATATGTGAAATGCGGAAGAGTTTTCAAAAGAGAGGGAAATCATTGTTGACGCGAATGCAGTTAATCTTTGTGATTCCGATCTTGATTTCGTTTATGATTTTCGCTTTTGCTACGTTCCCGTTCTTTCTGGATCAGTATGAGAAGTTGCAGTTCTCGGAGATGAAGGAAAAGTCAGTTTCCATTCAGCAGCAGGTGCAGCAGTTGGTTGGATTGGATGAGACGATTACGATGAATACACCGGAGTTGTTTGCGAAGGTGAGGGAGTTATCTAATTTGTTCCAATTAGACATCGTGTTGTATGATGAAAGAGGCAATTTGGCGATTTCCTCTCGTCCAATTTTGCTGCCGTCGGATAAACGAAGGAGTAAGTTGGTTTATCCGCGCATAAAGTTCTTGCAGGTCCCAGATCTATTTATGGTGGAGAAATTCCATTCTGTGAATTACTATTCTCAATACATGAAGGCGTATAATCTTCAAAACAAGTGTGTGGGATACATTCATATGATGTCGTACAAATCGTACTATGAGGCTAGAAATGAGATGCTCAACATTTTGGTTGTTGTCGTGGATGTTTATTTGTTCATTTCTATCATCTCCATCTTTATTATATGGTTGTTGAATAAGCAGACGATACGACCGTTGTCGTTGTTGTCACAACACTTTACGCAGGTTCGATTGACAGGAGAGAACTCGTTGATAGATTATCGGGAGGATGATGAGATTGGTGATGTGGTAAAACAATACAATACGATGGTGAAACAGCTTCATGATAGTGCGGATAAACTGGCCCGGTCCGAACGTGAATTTGCTTGGCGTGAAATGGCAAGGCGTATTGCGCATGAGATTAAAAACCCATTGACGCCGATGAAGTTGAGTGTGCAACAATGTTTGAGGAAACAGAAGTTGGATCCGGAAAACTTTGATTTGTATTTTCAAAAGACTGCGAATATCTTGGTCGATCAGATTGATAATCTGTCCAATATCGCCTCAGAATTCTCTTCGTTTGCGAAGGCCTCTGAATCAAGGTGTGTGAAGATGGATATGGTTGAACGCCTACAATCTACAGTGGAATTATTCGTTAATAACTCGGAGGATGTCTATTTCGTATTGGAACTGAATGGAATAGATCATCTATATGTATGGATGGATGATAAACAGATGTTACAGGTGATGAATAATTTATTTAGAAATGCGATTCAGGCGATTCCTTCCGATCGAAAGGGTGTTGTGCAGATTTCTTTGCATGAGGAAGATGGATTTGCTTGTATCGATGTGAAAGATAACGGCTGTGGTATTCCTGAACAGAATAGACAATATATGTTCCAGCCTAATTTTACGACCAAAACAAGTGGTATGGGATTGGGCCTTGCGATTGTGAAAAATATTCTCTTGTCGGCAGGTGGGGATATTGATTTTGAATCCAAAATAAATGAGGGCACGACATTTTTCTTGAGAATTCCGATTTATAAGGATTGAAAAGGTAATGTAAGCCAAGAATTTTTACTATATTTGAACTCGTATTTTTGTTGTCTCGATGGAGAGACAAAGAAGAAACGACAGGACGTTCTTTCTGAATAAAAAGTTTTGTTATGATTTTTAAGAAAAAAAATATTTTATTGATGGTGATAGCTCTGTTTTCTATGATTCCTGTGGGAGCTGTAGAAACAGGTGAGGGTGTTTATTCTTATTTGAATATGCCATATAATGCGAAACTGGCAGGCCTTGGAGGAGTGAATGTGTCGGTTCATTCTGATGATGTAAATCAGATATATTCCAATCCGTCTTTGTTTTCTCCTTCTTTGCGGAATGCTATATCCTTAAGTTATGTCAATTACATAGCAGATGCCAATGGAGGAATGGTTTCTTACGCCTTTACACCAGACAGTCTGAATTATTTTGGATTCAATTTCATTTTCATGGGATATGGTCAATTTGATGGATATGATCGCTATGGCATGGAGACGAATACATTTTCGGCTGGTGATTTTGCTTGGAACTTGGTCTATGCACGGTATCTGGGAGCTAATATCAAGGTGGGACTCTCGTTGAAACCTGCTTATTCACATATTGATACATACAGTAGTTTCGGACTGGCTTTTGATGTAGGTGCTAACTACTATAATCCTGAGTGGGATTTCTCTGTGGGATATGTGGTGAAGAATTTTGGATTCCGTTTCTCCGATTATTATGATGAACAGGGAAGAGAACGATTGCCATGGAATATGCAGTTGGGTGTTTCGAAAGGGTTGGTTCATGCTCCTTTCCGTTTTTCTGTTACATATAATCATTTGAATAAGTGGAAGTTGGATTATGTGCATGCCAAACCAAAGTCATCTGTGTTGACGATGGAGGAAGAGAAAGATCCGAATGATATTCGGTTCGCCGATATGTTGTTCCGTCATTTAGTGATTGGCATGGAAGTTGTGATAAAGAAAAACTTCCATTTTGATATGGCTTATAATCATCGTCGGAACAGAGAATATACGTTAAGTGAGTCTCGAAGTGTTAATGGATTCTCATTTGGTGCAGGCTTTAAAGTATATAAGTTTAATTTGGATGCGGCTTATGCGCAATATGCTCCTTCAGGAGGTGTCTTTACGCTTTCGTTGTCATCCTCTATTGATTCATTTAAGAAGAAATGAAGAAGATTATTGTTGCAATAGATGGATATTCTTCTTGTGGGAAGAGTACAATGGCTAAGGATCTAGCCAAAAGTGTGGGTTATGCTTATGTGGACACGGGTGCAATGTACAGATCTGTGACCTTATTTTGCTTGAGAAACAATTGGATAACCAATGGTGTGGTGGATGAGGAGAAATTAAAAGAGGCTCTTCCGTCTATTCGTATTGATTTTAAATATAATCAAGAGAAGAAAGCAAATGAAACGTATCTGAATGGTGAGAATGTAGAAAGTGAGATTCGTTCTCTCACGGTCTCTAATTCTGTGAGCGTGGTAAGTTCCATCGGTTTTGTGCGGAAAGCAATGGTGGCTCTTCAGCAAGCATATAGAGAGACTCGTGGTGTGGTGATGGATGGACGTGATATCGGAACAGTTGTCTATCCAGATGCGGAATTAAAAGTCTTTTTAACGGCTTCTCCTGAAATTCGGGCTCAACGTCGTTACGATGAGTTGACGGCTAAGGGTGAAAAGGTTTCATTCGATGAGATATTGGAGAATGTAAAACAACGTGATTATATGGATCAAAATCGTGCTGAGAGTCCTTTGCGTCAGGCTGAGGATGCAATTGTCTTAGACAATAGTCACATGACAATTGCGGAACAGAAAGCATGGTTGTTGGAACGTTTTGAAGAAAGAGCTAAATGATTGTCGAAATAGATACAAATTCGGGTTTTTGCTTCGGCGTTGTGACGGCTATTCATAAGGCTGAGGAGGAGTTGGACAAGTCGGATAAACTGCATTGCTTAGGTGCGATTGTTCATAATAGCATGGAGGTGAGACGGTTGGAAGAGAAAGGACTTGTTACAATCGATCGTGATATGTTCGACCATCTGCATGGACAAAAGATCTTGTTTCGCGCACATGGAGAACCGCCCTCAACTTATATACAGGCTAAAAAGAATGATCTGACCATTATTGATGCTACTTGTCCGGTTGTTTTAAATCTGCAGAAAAGAATACGGAAAGCGTATCTGGCTTCTGATTCTCAGGTGACCCAAATCGTTATTTACGGGAAAAAAGCACATGCGGAAGTGAATGGCTTGGTGGGACAGACAGATGGAAATGCTATCGTAATAGAGGGTGTGGAGGATTTGTCTAAATTGGATTATTCAAAAAATATCTGTTTGTTTTCTCAAACGACAAAGTCAATAGAGGGATTTAATAAAATCGTAGCGGAGATTCAGAAACGAATGGATTCGGATAAAACATTTGTGTTCAATGATACCATCTGTCGACAGGTGGCCAATAGAATACCTAAGATTATAAACTTTGTTGCTCGTCATGATCTAATCCTTTTTGTAAGCGGAAGGGAGAGTTCCAACGGTAAGGTGTTATTTGATGAATGTAAGAAGGTGAATAGTAATATCTACATGATTTCGGATCTGGATGAGGTGGATTATACCATCTTTGAGGGCGTGAAATCGGTTGGTATTTGCGGGGCTACTTCTACTCCTAAATGGTTGATGGAAGAGTTGAAACAGAAAATAGAACAGAATGTTATTCCATAATTGAATAAGAATATGCGGAAGCAATTGTTGTCTTTCTTCTTGTTGATCCCTTTGATTTCATTTGGACAGGCTGCTGGTACTGCAAGTGAAACGATTGCTTATATAGATCAGTATTGTAAGATAGCAATTCGCGAGATGTATATGTATAAGATTCCAGCTAGTATCACTTTGGCTCAAGGGATATTGGAGTCGGGTAGTGGACATAGTGATTTGGCCATTATCGCGAATAATCATTTTGGAATCAAGTGTACGAGTGATTATGTAGGGGATACGTTTTTGAAGGATGATGATAAAAAAGATGATTGTTTTCGTGTTTACTTAGATGCGGAATCTTCTTATCGGGACCATTCTTTGTTTTTGGTCAATCGTAGCCGTTATTCTTTCCTGTTCAATTATTGGATAAAAGATTATAAAGCATGGGCTATCGGATTGAAAAAGGCTGGCTATGCTACGAATCCTAATTATCCTCAGTTGCTAATCGATGTGATTGAGAAATATGAACTCTATGAATATGATCGTCATCCTGAACGATATGTGATGAAGCCAACAAACACATTGGATATAGTGAAGAAAGCTTTTGAATCATCTCAGAATGCGGAAAAAAATGTTGAGAATGAATAAAAGCATAATTGTCTCGATTGTCTTAGTCTGTCTTTTGGGTGGCTATCTCTTTTTCCAGTTAAAAAATAAGAATGATCAACCTCTCACGTCGCAACCTGTGATGAAGGATACTCTTCCTACGATTGATCTGGTGGAGGGCTGTATTGTGTTTATCGGAGATGAACGTGTAGAGAAGTGTGATTGGCGCACGCTGCTGCAATGTGATAAAATCTTTAATTTGGCACAATCACAGAATACAATAAAAGATGAATGTAGTCGGTTGGAGTATCTTTTCGGAGAAACCCATCCTTCTCAGGTGGTGGTGATGTTCGGATTGTCTGATTTGATGAATAAGATACCTGTTAATCAAGTATATGCTGATTTTGTTCAATATGTTGAGGCTCTGCAAGGGCGTTATCCTCAGACGGAAATAATCGTCTTGCCAATCTTGCCAGTGGATTATAATATGCCTGTTGTCTATAACTCGTTGAATGAGAAAGACATTGATGCCTTCAACCTGCTGGTGAAATTGTATGCATTGGAGAAAGGCCTCTCGTATGTAAGTATGGCGAATGATTTAAAAGGGACGGGTGGCAATTTGCGCAGAGAGTATGGTCTGGGAGATGGTCTCTCACTCTCGGATGCTGCCTACTATGTTATGAAGGATCGTCTGTCTGCCTATCTGCGGTTAAACTAAGCCACTCCGTTTGTTAATAAGAGACTTGCGAAAATACATCTAAGATCTCTTCTTTGGTCAAGTTGTCAAAGTCTTCTTTTCGAGGAAGGACAAGTATGCCTGCAATGTCGATGGCTCCTGGACTGATCATCTTGTAAGCGTCACCCTCTTCGAAATATTGAGAAGGACGGTGTTTCTTTCTAGGGAAAACAAACAAGTGATAATCTCCTTTTTCGTAAAAACCGAAAAGGTTCATTTTAGGTTCTGACTCAGAGCCTTCTCTCATTTGTAATTGTTTGTATAGTTGTTGGAAGTAGGAGCTTGCCATGGATGGTTGTTCGCACTGAATGTGAATGCATTTCCTTCCGTAGTTGATAAACTCTTCCATCTTATTGCCTTTGCACTCGGATAATACTCTTGTTGTGATGCTTTGCATTTCTGTTTCAAAAGGTAATTGTCCTTTTAGTACAGCTTGAAAGTGAAGATGGTCTGGTGCCGATGCACCGCATTGAGGACCATTATACAACAATGTGTGCGTAGGGATTGTTCTGCAAAAAGAAATGAAATCGTCTATGAAAGGAAGAATCTCTTGAACCTTATGCTCTTTGTGCGGAAGGGTCATGTGTCCTTTCAAGATAGGGAATGGGTTGACCAACAGGATGAACCGTTCATTCAAGTCTTGATGCTTTTGAACAGACGGACGATTTTCCTGACAGAGAAAACACTTTCTTGCGGCAATACTTTTCGCATCTAATTTGGCACCTGATGAAACAGCTCTTGCCGGATTATATTGAGCGTAGATCGTATAATTGCCCATGTTGAAGGAACGAAGCTCGATCGTATCTAATTGTTCTACTCGTTGACGAAATTCGTCCCATTCATTTAATTGTTCAAGAAATAGTTGTTCAGCGTTTATCATGACTTTTCTTTTTGTTTTCTTTTTGTCTTCTAATAATCTCTAAGCTTCTGAGCTGGTCTTTGTATAAGTTGTTTTTATTGAGTTTCTCAATATTCAAAGAGGCATCAGAATTATCGTTCCATCTTCTGCACAAATACAATGATTCAAAAATTCGTCCGATTTGATACTCATGAGAGATCGTGAGTCCTAATGCATAGTCCTCGCCGTAACTGGTGTTGGGTACATGTATCTTTCTAAGAATAGGGGTGTAGAAAGCTCTTGGAGCTCCTAGACCATTTATTCTAAGTGCATTGTTTCGTCCGTTTTTGTATGTCCATTCCTTATGGTCGATCAAACCAGGAGCGATGGTGTTCATTTGGAAGTCAGTTAACGTATAGCTACCGATGACCATCGCACATTCTTGTTCGTAGAATGCTTTAACAATGGTTTGTAGGGTGTTCTCTGTCTGATAAACATCATCACTGTCCAGTTGAACAGCGAATTTTCCGCAGCGGGGATGGTCGATTCCTTCATTCCAACAACCTCCGATACCTAAGTCGGTGCGACTAGGAATCAGGTGAATGATTCTATCATCTTTTTCTGCCTGTTGTTTGATGATCTCTGTCGTTCCATCGGTTGAGTGATTGTCGATGATGATAAGATTAAACTTGAAATCTGTTTTTTGTGACAACACGGATTGTATAGCATCAGCAATTGTTAGTTTGCGATTCTTTACAGGAATGATGACACTGGCTTCATAATCGAAAGGCATTGCATTCAAATCCACTTTCTTAAAGACAGGCTCTAAGTAAGCTCCGATTGCTTTCAGGTGACTGATACAAGCCCGTTCCTTTTCCACTTGCACCTCTCGATTGCGTGGATCTACATAGTCAAATTGTCCATTCCCCGATGTTGATTCATTCTCGACAAGCGTGTAGAGGTATTCGTTGATATGAAAAGGCAGTTGTTGGGCGGTGATTGCTAAGCGTGAACGGTACCATCCCGCAGTGAGATAGTTCTCTTTGTTCTGGGCGATTTCCTTCTGTAACAGTTTCTGGTTGATCAATACAACTGGACCAAAATTGAAATCGTCACGCACACTGCCGATTTGATAGTCGATAGTTGGGTATTCTTCTCGTTTTCCTTCTTTCTCTACGTAATAGTTGGAGTAGATGATGCTGGCTTGCGTGAAGGATGCAATCTGGTTGAGACGTTCCAATCCATGTTGTCCCCAGATAATCTTGGCTGGTTTAGGACAGAACAAGATATATTCACTCTTAGACATCAGCGTGATAAGTCGGATGGTACGAGAACTTTCTGGATGGGGGATCGTAATAGTGCGAACACCCAACTGCGGAATTGTTACTTGTTCAGGAACAAGTAAGATGATCTCTCCGACACAACGCTCTTGCTTAAGTTCGTTTATTGTTTGCGATGTAATTTCATCGTTAATGTATGGAATGAAACAGTCAATCATAAGTGAAAAATTCAAATTAATAATGCAGAACGGTGACGTTATAGAACACACCAAATCAAATCATATCACAAAGGTATGAAATTTCAGCCTATTTTACAATGTTGCCGTATCAACTTAATCCTTATTTCATTCGACAGAAATCTCTGTTTTGGATTTGATTGTGTAAGAGAATTTCAGCTCTTTTTTCTCGCCTGGTTTTAATGTGAGTTTCCAGGTGAGTTTTCCCTCTATAGGGTCAACTTCGGCACCGTTGCTTTCCGTAAGTTCCACCTTGATTTCATCTGTTGTGGAGATCGGATATTGGTCTTCAACAGTGATCTTCACTGATTCTGCTTTGTTGTTTTTAACGGTGATTTGCCAAATCTTCTCTGTTTTATCTGTTGTCTTTATCAGATTCTTAGATGAGTAGTTCTTCAATTCCTTACGATCAACAGCCAAGTCTCTATCTTTTCCAATGGAGAGGTGAAGGGTGTCTTCTGTCTGTCTTGCGTTGATGAAGCTTTCACCCATGTACATGTTGTTGAGGAAGAGTTTCACTTTTCCGTCCAGTAAATCCAGTTTCTTCCAATCAGGAATGGATGCAACCAGATAGACATCCTTTGATATTTTAGGAATGGCAAAATAGTTGTACTCCGCATTGATAGCCATATCTTTTACAACGATCTCATGGTCGGCACCATCATCAGGGATCGTGTTCTTGCCTGCAATGTTGGATATGTAGTTGCGAATGACCATCTGTGGTATGTTCGCCTCCATGTCGCTGGATTGGTTCTTGCTTTTGTGGATTTGGATTTTGTTCTGTGAAGCGTAATCCAAGAAGATATTGTTTGCAATGGTATTGCTCAACTTTGAAGAATGTCCCAATTCCACGTTTCGAACTGCCACGTTTTGACCTGCAGCTTCGGTTGTGAAGGTTTGATATCCTACAAATTCATATTTAACACGAGCGTTGATTGGAACCAAAAGTTCATAGTATCCGTTTTCATCTGATTCTGTTTTGAAATCTTCTCCGCAAGAGATTAGGACACCTTTCAATGGGTTTTCTTTATCTCGTACAATACCTAAAACCTTTATGTATTCATTTTCGTCAGATGGCTTATTGCTAGCTCTTACATAGCCATGATACCCATTCGGGATGAGATACTTTGTTAGTTCAGGCTTTTCATTGCTGACAGTTGGGTCATTTTGAGATAGGGACAGCTTCACATTACCCCAGTTCTCTTTACTTCCTTGACTGACGTATGCTTTTTGAATCAGATGAAGGTGTTTGTCTGCTTTTGAAATTCTTGTTTCATAAAAAGGCATCCAGGATGCATTTCTTACGAAGTATTGAATGTTGATATCGCAGTTGGTTCCCATGCGAGCGCTTAACGTGAGTTTGATGAAACTCTTTGGCTCGATTTGTTTATCATATAGAAGATTGACTTTTTGTTCATTGTCAGTCAGCTCCTTTTGAAGTTGGTCGATCTTCTTTTGGTTCTTGTATTCAAGTGAGGCAATCTCATTTAAATCTTTGCGAATGTAGGATGCAATACCTTGCAGTGTTGTTGCCGTGAATCCGTTTTCACCACCGATGTTGTCACTTTTTAGTACTAAATTCCGTTCATTGTGCAACACGTTATTTTTCTCCTTTAGCATATCGATTGAATCACGAAGAATGCCAGCTCTTTTGTTCAGCGTATTAGCTTCTTTGGCAATTTGCTTGCTGTTGGGAACCTCCACGTCATAGTCAACAGACACAAGTGTCACCTCTCCTTTCTTTATACCCACCTGAATAGATTTCTTATCAAGCAATGGGGTTATCAATGGTATCTTCACCTCTGATTGTCCGGGTTTCACATTGACGTTGACTGTTCGGGTAACCATGGCACCCTGCGGATAGACCATGACGTCGGTTATTTTAGATGTCGCTTCTTGTGCGGCGAATGTAGATAAGCAGCAGAGTGAAACACAGCTTACTAATATTGATTTGATTATATATTGTGTCTTCATATAATTATAAATTTTCATCGGTTATTAAATCGTCATAAACGGAACTATCTTTGATTGTCACTTCGTATATGAATTTTATCTCTTTCTTCTCACCTGGAGCTAATTTTAACTTCCATGTCAGTTTACCTTCCGATTCATTCAGTGTAGCACCTCCATTGTCAATAAGGTTTACTTTAACAACATCTTTTTGAGATACAGGAATTTGATCCTCTATCGTGATGTCAATGGTTACCTCTTTGTTGTTTTTCACAGTGATAAGCCATTCTCTTCTGATTTTATCTTTTGTATTGAAAAGATTTTTCTTTTGTTTGGTGACCTGTAATTGTCTCTCTATTCCTACGTTTTTATCAACACCCAGAGAGAAGTGAAGTGTATCTTCAATCTCTTTTGGATACCAGTAGGATTCGCCAGTATAAGTATTGTCGGTGAAGACTCTCAGTTTGCCTGGTAAAAACTGGAAATCCTTCCAGCGTGGAATCTCAGCTAACATATATACGTTAGGTGTGATTTTGGGTGCTGCATAGTAGGTGTAGTGGACAGAAATCTCTTCCTGTTGCAATGCAGCTTCATGTTCCGCTCCATCAGAAGGAACGGAGTTTAACCCAGCCGATGTTTCCGTATAATCTTCCAAATTGGAGAAAACGGAATTGTATAAATCACTTCCTGTTTTAGCCCCTTTCTTAGTTGTGATCATGATGACACCATTAGAAGCACGTGAACCGTAAATGGAAGCTGAAGATGCATCCTTCAAGACTTCCATTTTCTCAATGTCGTTTGGATCAATGCCACTCAACGGATTTTCGTTTCCGTCACTTGCATATGGCATTCCATTTATTATATATACGTAATTTTTTTCACCAGAAAGAGAGGCTGTTCCACGAACTCTAATAGCTTCTTTGGCACCGGACTTCCCATTTGCTTGTACGCCAGAAACGCGTCCAGCTATAGCGTGATCAACAGAAACAGAATTTCCATACTCTGTTTCAACAGCTTCATCAGCCATTATGTCTTCTTTATACAGTATCACGTTGTCCTGTTCTGCATATATTTTTGAGGCATCCTCCGCCAAGTTGATATTTATCATGTTGACATTCTCGTTCGTGGTTCTCCGTTGAATAGAGGAGTGCCCTGAATGAGAAAACTCAATCGTAGAATATGCTGGTGCTAAGATCTCATAAAATCCCGAAGCGTCTGTTTCTGTGGATAGGTTGCCAACTGATACATGCGTACCTTGTAAGCTGCCTTTTTCATCACGTAC
The DNA here is from genome assembly GCA_045113275.1 of Paludibacteraceae bacterium. Taxonomy (GTDB): domain Bacteria; phylum Bacteroidota; class Bacteroidia; order Bacteroidales; family Paludibacteraceae; genus UBA1181. The sequence goes on along the minus strand of JBGUIU010000275.1, from coordinate 597 downwards.
CACACCAAATACTTTTACCATGTTGTTTTCAGATGCTGTTGTGGTTTGATTATTTTGGGGCATCTGGTGTTTACGTGGAAGTGTGTAGCGAGTTAACTCAGGTTTCTTGTTGTTTTTTGTCGGATTGGATTTCGTCACGGTCATCTTGATTTCATTCCAATCTTCTTGTGATTTCTGGGATACAAAAATCTTTTTGTTAATGTTCATCTTGGACGTTTTTTCAAAAACGTGCAATTCGTAAAACGGTTTCCATTGTGCATCTTTAATGATGTAGCTAATGGTGATGTTGGTCTCTGATGAAGTGGAAGAACTCAGTGAAATCAGGATGGAAGCTTTTGGCTTTAATGCTCGTTCGTCGAGCAATTGTAAGTTCTGACGTGAAAGACGATACTCTCTTGTGAGATCATCATACAATCGGTCGTATTTCAATGCGTTGTCTACAATTTCATTGAGGTCTTTTCTCATAAAAGAGGCAATGCCGCTTAATTGTTCTGCATTGAATCCCTTTTTCCCTCCAATATTATCATTGGAAGTGATAATACTCGTTTCACTCTTCAATGTATTCATAAACGATCTCAATATTTGGAGAGAGTCTCT
>JBGUIU010000274.1:0-3163 GCA_045113275.1 Paludibacteraceae bacterium | reverse complement strand
GGCACGAAGTCGTGAATCAGGTCGGCGCACTCGCTGGCATCACCGACGGGATTCTCGGGAATGTAAGCCTTCGTCTTGCGGAGCTTCAGGGCATAGCTGGCGTTCAGCATGCCGCAGTAAGCATCGCCACGACCGTCGATGAGGTCTTCCTGAGTCTCCTCGGCAGCAGCACAGAACATGGCAGGCCCGTCGAAATAGTGGGCGAGCATGGTCTCTGAAATTTCCGGGCCGAAGTTTCCGAGGTACACGCAGAGGGCGTTGCAACCGGCTTTCTTGATGTCTTCCAGGGCCTGTTGCATGTGGATTTCGCTCTCCACGATGCAGATGGGACACTCGTAGATGTCGGCATTGCCGTACTTTTCTACATACTTTGCGATGAGAGCCTTGCGCCTGTTGACGGCCAAGGACTCGGGGAAACAGTCGCGGCTCACCGCAACGATTCCGATTTTCATTTGTGGAACATTATTCATTTCTTGATAATAATAAAGTTAGTTTCATATGAACGCTTACAAAGATAAGACTTTTTCTTAAAACCCAACTCTTTTTTCCATGAAAAAGAACGAATCGTGCAAAAATAGCACTGACAAGGCACTTTCAGCAGCCATTTTATTACTATGTTACAAAAGTAATAAAGTACGATTTTAGCTATTAGTTTTAAGCATTATTATCCAGTGTTATTTGGTTATTTCAATTATTTTTATTAACTTTGGTGAATAAAAAACGGGTAGTTCCCTTTTTGAGATTTGGATGTTTATTAACATATTAATATAATTGCTATGATGATATTTGGGTATTTCTTTACATTGGCGTATCTGATTGTCCACACCTCTACTTTGCTTAAATCTTGCCTCTATCCTACCTCTACATCTTTTTTCCTACTGACAAAGCACCCATTAGAAGCATTCTTTCCACCCATTAGAAGCATACCTTCCACTTGTTGGAAGCATACTTTCCAAACATAACTTCCTCATAGTAGAGATATAGTAGAGGACAGGTAGAGGTATAATAGAAGCAAACATTCTGTTATACTGCTAATTTACAAACAAATACATTAATTTAAATAGAGGCAACACCAATAAAATTATCGAAAATGTAAAAGGCAGCATCAGTGTTACACCTAACGGCGGCGTTGAACAGATATTGAAACCCCACCAAAAATTATCAATTATCAGTTCGCAGTCATCACACGGCAACTATCAATTGTCTGTTAACAATGTCGACGTAACCCCTTACATAGCATGGAACACAGGAGAGTTCGCCTTCTCAGATGTCCCTTTGGATATCATCCTTTCTATCATGCGCAACTGGTATCATATTGACATCGAACTTGCCAATAGCGATGCCGGTAAGTTGCTCTTCACGGGAACAATCGACCGCTACGGGTCTCCTAACACCATACTGAAAAGCATCAGTAAGGTGACGGGACTCACGATTATCCAAAGCAGTAATCACTATACCATTAAATAATAACACACTAAATAATCATAATCCAAAACAACATGAGAGAAAAAGTCAGAGAAACGCTTGTTTCCCTATTGCTGCTCCTGACTTGTCAGGCGGTTCTCCCGCCCATGGTCCTGGCTCAGCCAAACAAGAAAGTGACCCTCAATCTTGTCCAAGTGCCAATCAAAGACTTCTTCATTGCCGTCAAAGCACAGACGGGGCTGAACTTTATCATGAAGTCGAGTAACAAAACCAATCAGCGTATCACCGTAAACGTGAAAGACGCGCACGACGTACACTCAGGAGAAATATGCCGAGATGCTGGAAAAGCACGGCGTGAAGCCAACAACAAAAAGTGCGAACGCTTTCGCGAAATGGCGAACGCTACGTTTCTACATATAACTGCGTACAATACGCAGTTCTGCCAACAAAAAAATCCGCTAACGAATAAAAAGTCAGCGGATTTTTAAAACGGATAATGCGTACAAGCGTACGCATTTCGCGGAGAGACCGGGATTTAGCATCATATTTCCTAAGGAGAAGGAATAATTGAACTTTGACCATTCCCAGCTTCTATTTCCAGTATGACTTATATAGCCAAACATTTAAATTAATTTTTGCAAATGTACTCATTATTTCTCTATTCAGAGGTGTTTTCCTTAAATAATTTAATGTATTTTATAGTATTTCGAGAAAATTAAGTATTTCTAGTTGTCATACCTATTTTTTCCCATTTTTGCTTCAAAATAGCTGGATTTTTTACTAATCGGCAAAAATGGCGTTTTGCAGTTTCAAAAAAAAGCATTATTTTTGCGAACGCAATTGATTTGGCTTGCAGGGGTATTGATGGCCAAAATGTGGACGCAAATTAGTGGGGTTCCACATCATCTGTTACCTCTATGGCTGACAAGACAGCACTTCGGAATGCTTTTAATAAAGACAATTCAAGATGTTGTTGACATTTGCTAACATCCTAATCAGAACTGGATACCGAAGGTTCAAAATCCCTGCTATTTCATCGGCAATTTTGTTCGAATTGCAGCGAACAATGAGTTCACTAAACAGCGAACGCTATTTTTGCCGCAGTCGGCAAAAAATGGCACTTTTTACGATGTTGTGTGCGGAAACACACGACATTTTGTAAAGAAAATCGCAAATTTGCCGAGGTTTTGGATTTTGAGCCTATTTTTTGAGAAAAAGCGCGAACGGTGTATGCAAAACCGCGAACGCATTCGGCAAAAATAGAGAAGAAAGATCCATCATTTTATGCGAACGCACTGTATATGTGAGATGAGCAAAACCTGCCTGATGAAACCTGCGACGCAACTTATGTCTAACTTTTAAAAAGATTAAAATGATGGAGATTAAGAAATCAGTTAGATTCAATCTGATGTCTCGTAAGACTACAGACAAAGTCAGTGGGAAAAGGGTGTTCAAGAAGAAGAACCTTCTCATTGTAATGACAGTCAGGTATTGTGGTAATCGTATAGGACTGTCCACCAATTTGCATATTGATAGGGACCTGTGGGATGCCAGATGCCAAAGGGTTACTGGGGATAATCTTTATATGAGAATGTCCGAGGCGCAGATTAACTTTACCCTTGAAATGCTAAGAAACGGTGTCAGTAGTGTGTGGAAAAGCCGAGCGTGTTTGACCCCCGAGGGCAAGCGATGTTGACCCTCACGGGCAAAATATGAATGACCCTCTGCGGCAAAATAA
>JBGUIU010000273.1:0-2958 GCA_045113275.1 Paludibacteraceae bacterium | reverse complement strand
TTCCAAATTTACTCCACTAATTCGCAGGATACTACAGAACGGTTGAAACTGATGAGAACCGACTCACATACGATTAGACTACTGTTTCATTTCTTGGCTTTGGACCCGGTTTCTGTCTTAGTGTGCCATCATTCTTGTATAGGTTACGCTTAGTGCCAACCTGAACTCCCGGCTTCTTTCTTTGGGTTCCATCTTTATTGAAGTCTCCTCTTTTGGTTCCTGGTTTTACTCCGCGCTTTTTAGGTTCAGCACTGAGATGAGGCTGGATATCTGATTGTTCACATGAAGATTGAGTCACTGTTAGATCAGAAAGATTAGCATTTCCGCTGGAGTTTTCTTGAGTGTGCGGTGCGTTTGGTCTGTCAGCCGCACCTGTTGAAACATCCGAGCCTGAAATTTCAGATGCAACTGGTGATCTGTTTTTATCATTTGTCTTATCTTTGGGCTTTGGTCCCGGTTTGCGATAACTTGGCGTTGGACGACGACCGGCAATCCGATCATTATCCTCTTTCACGCATTTATCAATCAAAGTTTCAGAACAGCCGAAAAATTCAAGAAAACTCAATTGGCGCTTGTTTTCAATATGTGAAAATGTGTACACATCATTAATTTTTATTTCCGATAGCATATTCATTTCCCGGATCATGCTCGATGTGCTTTGATCAATGCTTCTTGCATGAAGCTGCATTTGATATCTGATGATGGAAGAAATAAAACCTACGGCAAATTTTGAATACAGACTTGAAGTAAAATGAATGCGAGTGGTACCGTATCCAAGTTCCGTCTTAAAGATTTTGTACTGGATCTCAGAAGATGAACGGGATGAATACAATTTATCTATATCTGCCGGACTCAATTCTTCAGAAGACAAAATACTGTACAAACCTTTTCTGTTAATGGCGTTTTGAAAATTTTCGGTATTGATAGTAACCTCGTACTGTGAAGACTTGTTATTGTCAGATTTACCATCATCAGATTTGTTATTTTCGGATTGAGCATTTACTTTTATTGACAAAAAATCTTTCAAATTATCCGAGACCTTTGGAAGTTCGGGTTTTACTAAATTTTCTTTTTCTACATCCTTGCCTTCGTCAATAAGTTTAAGAGCCCTGGAATAATAATTCAAAAGTTTATCTGTGTACGTTGCAAGAGCGTTGACAAGACGACTTTTCTCACGATTAATCTTTTTCATGAGAGTGGTAATCCTGTCTGAAGCGTTCGTACAGTCGAAAAAGAGAGTCAGATAATCAATATGCTTGTAATCCTTAAAAATTTGGTACGGCTTCTGTACTCCAAACAAGGTTGTACCCTCAATGAAGTAGGAAGCGTTGCCTTTGATTGCTTCTCCATACTCAGTAACGATTTGTTCAGCTCCTAAAGGAGAACCTTTTACGATAACAATGTAGGGTATCTTGTTATCGCATAAGAACTTTATGGCTTTTGAGTTGCAATATCCTCTGTCAAGGATGACGCCCCGAATACCTATATTACACTCCTGAAGAAAATCGGTAATCTGTTTCATGGCCTTTGCATCTACCAATCCACCGCGATATACATTGAAAGTAACAGGCAAACCAGAAGATGTTACAGCATATGAGAAACTGACAATATTAATATTCTTATGGGATTTTGCGTGACCCTTCTCAGCAAGTTCAACACCTTTACTGGTGCAGTCGTCGTTTGAACCGTCAATGCAAAGCCATACATTATCAATACCTTTGGTCCGACAATGAAGAGCCCACGATTTCTTGAATTTAAGAATCGAACTTTGACTTATTTCTTTTTGAAAAAGATTACTGTAGTAACTGTCGCTCTTTGGTGATTTGTTGAACAGCATCTGTTCGGACATGGACTTCTGAAATAATGACAGGGTAGCCGATTTATGAAGGATTGAATACATTGCGAAATCCAAAATACTGTCAGAAATTTCGTCACCAAACGACTCTTTTACCAAATCAATTATTTTTTCCTTATTGTTAATGGCTTTGAGAGCACAGTACATTCCAATTTTCTTATATGCCGGCGTTGCAGGTTCGTTGGAATTTGTCGACCATTCATCAGGAAATATTTGTCTGTATTGCGAATTAGGAAACATCATATTCGGAGAATCTGCGCAGACATACCCAATGATTGTTCTTTTAATATCAGCAGTTTTTTTTCTTTTATCATAGGTTTGTTCAAGTACATATTCGACTGGGCAGTTGTTCGTATGTCTAATGGTAACATGTTCCTTTGGGATAGGTACCCTTACGTTGTAGAAGACAGTCATGGCAGTTATTTAATTCCAAATTATTTAATAAGATTCGTGTGTATAACTATGTGTAATCTACACATAGTTATATTATACCAATTTATTAAATAATGTAAATAATTATCTCTAAAAAACAGTCAGAAATTTTCATCTTGAAAATTACTCAAAATATTCGATAAGGACAGATAAAACGAGGTGTTGATTATGATTTGAGATCAGATCAAAAAATTGATATTTAAATCGTAATGTCATTGTATGACATACATAAAAATAATTACAGGAAGGGGTTAGTGTAGTTCGTTGGAAATTTTATGTTTATATTATGAATGATAGCAACATTAGAAATCCGGTACTGAACTCTCCTGACGACATTACTGATGAATTGATCCATCAAATCATCAATAACGAACTTGATTCATTGACAATTAATTATGAATTTACCAAAAGGTTTAGTAAAGGTGAAGAGAATTATGAGGATTGGAAAAATGAACAGATGCGAATTAATCCTTTTTGGAAAGCCAATAAAATCACACCCTTAAAGAGAATCGAATTTGAGATAAAACTCGGTGAAAACGTCCACTCTTTGGCAAGCGCATTTGAGAATTTAGAAAAATTGGAATATGTGAATATTCAAGACACATCCGGTGTTACTGATATGAGTGGTATGTTCCGTTTTGCTAAATCATTCAATCAGTCCATCGGTAATT
>JBGUIU010000272.1:0-2813 GCA_045113275.1 Paludibacteraceae bacterium | reverse complement strand
TTATACAAATAAGCGCACCTGACAACCAAACAAGAAACATCAATATTATTAAGTAAAAAGCATGGATGTGGGTCTTATTAGGAAATATTCTTTTCGATGGTTGTTTTTTAGAGGATACGAATTTACTTCGCCACCGCACGAATAGTGCAACCGATACATCGTTTGCACTCACCAATCTCCAATAAACTCTCACCGATATTCATTAAATAGGCACTCATGGGCCCTTTATCACAAAGAACGGATGACCAATATCCACCGAATTCGTTCTCAAATTCAATTCCATTTTTGGGGGTAATCGGCGGAATAGAGAATCCCGGCATTTGTGCAAACTTGTATATTGGAGTGTTTCGATGTCCCGATGCAGGAAAAAAGATTTTGTTTCCGTTGATTTTGGATGTACCAACTTGACCTGCTTTCCCTGTACCCTCAAAATCACTGATCCACTTCCAATTGCAGTTGTCTATCAACTCGCGAAACTCTTCCTTACTCGGCATTCGCCACTTAACTCCCCATTGATATGAAACTGCATCATCAACCACTTCTAATACTCTCTTTTGGTCCACTGCGCCAAAGTCTTTTTCAAAACAATATTTGACAAGATGGTTATTTTCCCCTTTGCTATACTTATATGTAGTCCAACTATAATCCTCCTTAGTTTTCACTTCACCCCAGGCGAAATAGTCGCCACTACCAGTGGGTTCTGACGCCCCCACATTACAAGTGGCCCACAACGTACCACTCGGCAAGCCAAGGTCCACATATTGGTGGCCATCCAGCTCACCACTTACACTCTGCGAGAAACATTGCAGTCCCCCGAGCAAGAATCCCAATATAATCAATAATCTATGCATAGGTTTCATGTTTTAAATATCTTTATTGATCACTCTCCTCTATCACAAAGTTATAGTTATATTTCCGATTGATGAATTCCTCATAGGCTTTTTTTAATCCCTTGGGGACAATGAATGTAACTATCTCTCTTTTTAAACCTTCAGCCCAATGAGGTCCCCAATTCATCGTCTCAAGTTGTTGTACTGTGAAATGAATTTATAGAACCCACCTATAGATTGTATTATAATCTAACGTATATATTTATATTGTTTCAAATAGTTTTTATAAAAATTCGGGTCAGGAACAGATTTATCTATCAACCTCATAATTCGTTCTCTTTCCTTTTCATATAAATCATTCTCATAAAATGTCTTACAATAATCAAGATAATAACATATACTTAGAACGTTTATCAAACTTTCATCACCCTTATTGGTTTTTCGAAGCATCTCTACCGCTAACATATCAAACATATTAAACTCACAACGCATCGAATCTTCCTCAAAATACGGCAAGCAACCAACAATTGTTAAAATTCTAGGAGAATCGTCACATTCCTCTAAATTGATTCGATGAAAACCAAATGGATTTATGACAATATTTATTGAATCATACACATTCGGAATCTTTTCTTTTAACCAATTAAACAAACGACAAATTATACTGCTTTGCTTATCTACACAATCATATGCAAAAGGAAGAATTTTTTCTAATCCATTCTCTCTTTTATTCTCTTCCAAATCACGAGCAAAATCAACAAGAAAAGGAGTCGCACAATTTACTAAACTATCATTCACAATATTATCATGGTATGAGGAGCAAATAGTTCTTGTCAAATGAGAATCCTGAATATCATAATAGGGAATCGAATTTTCAACCTTTCCCCATGGAAATGGTTTTAATCCAATGAATTCTCCATATTTGTTTATAATCTTTATATCTATATATGACATAATTGTATCATATAAGTTAGGATAATCATTTCTATAAAAAATACCATAACCGAATACTGAAGATATTTCCTCTACTCCATATCCAGTTCCTTCATATTGAGACACTTTTGTATTATATTCTAATTTAAGGTATATGGAAGTTGCAATCATCATATAAATTCCTGATTCAGAACATATCACATTACATTTAGAAGCTGTATGTGATGATGGCAAATCCTTTGAAAACATAATACCATTAATTGAAAAGATACAAATAGAAACAACTATAAATCTTTTTATATTCAACTTCAACATTGTTTTATCTATTTTGTGGTATATTATAATTATTGGGGAAAGGTATAACACGGTTTGGGACAACACGGTTATCCATGGGTTGATAAGTATCAACCCATTCTTCCAAGAATGGTTTCAAAATTGTTGTAACTGATGTGAAATTAACACAATTATCATACCTTAACTCTTAACTCTTAATTCTTAACTTTCTCTATCCTGCACGTGTGCTCCTTCGTCTTCTCGTCGTAGCTGACGCCCACAAAGAGCAGGTCGCCCTTGTAGAGGTTCAGGGCTTGATTATAGTTCTTGTCTTTGATTTGCTGCAGGGCGCTTTCCGCACTCTTGTTATGCTTCAGTTCAATGACCATGGCTGGGATGTTCGGCAGATAAGGAATCAGCACCAGGTCGGCGTAACCTTTGCCCGTAGGCAATTCCTTCACCAGTGTGTAGCGGGTGTTGGCATAGAAGTAGGCCAAGCAGATGGCGCTTTGGAAGCAATGCTCATCGTTGTAAGTCAACGGGTTAGTCACCTCGGTGTGAGCGGCGTCGAGCGCACAGGCCACCGCCTCCTCATTGCCTTGGATGGTGTCGTCAAGCAGACGCTTCGAGGCGTTGATAAGATTCATGATGGGAGCGAAGTTCTCCTCATCATCGATGGCATTCACCCATTCCAGTCGCACTTCTTCATTAGGGATGCCGCAGGTCTGCTCCTTTCGATTGTACGAGAGGTAACCCAAGTGGATCAGGTAGGTGAAT
>JBGUIU010000271.1:0-1796 GCA_045113275.1 Paludibacteraceae bacterium | reverse complement strand
AAGGCACTGTCAAATCGCGCCTCAATACATTAACTAATTATCTACGACTAAAATTGAAAGATTATGAATAATGAAATTAATCGTGCCGATATGGCTAAGAATAAGACTTTTGAATCCCAACTAGCTGCTTCTGCGCATCGTATGCGCAAGCAATCGGAAAGTAATCTCTCTGTTCTCGAAACGATTGTTATTCCGCAAAAACGCACCCGTTACTGGGGATGGATAGCGACACCAGCTGCCGCTGCCGTTGGTCTGCTGATAGGACTTTTCATTCATCGCCCGGCAGAGCGTCAAGACAATTTTACTGTGCCCGTTGTAGTTGCTTCCGACAATTCCGGTCATAGCATTGTGGAAGACGGTACGGATTATAGTTTGTTAGTATCGCTATAGAACCAATACTTCAAAACTTCGGCGTATTCCTTTGCATTTTTTCAATAAGCGTCTGCGAGTGGTGATGTAGATAATTATTCATGCTTTGAAAGTCGCGATGCCCAACAACTTCTGACACTTCACGTGGAGAAAGTTCTGTATCTAACAATTCCATTATACCTGAATCGCGCAGCGAATAGAGTTGCAGCGTATCCGGCAATTCGAGTCTTTTGCGCATTTGTACCCAACTTTTACGATATGCCTTTGTCGTTAATGGAGTTGGACCGGGGCGATATCCTTCACTAATGAGATAATAATCATCAGGGTAATTATTTGCTAATTCTTTCGTTAAAATATCAACAAGTTCAGGACTTAATATAGCCGAACGGTAAGCACGGTTTTTGGTTTGCTCCGGAAATAAATGAATAACATTGTTTTCCAAGTCCACGTTTTTAATCTGGATTTGACTTATTTCACGCGGACGGATAAAAGAATTGAATACCAGGCCCATTACGACTAGATATGCAGGACAACGCTTCTCATAATATGCACGAATCTGTTTCCTTTGTTCCTGCGTAACGACTTCACGATACTTTTCTATCTTCGTCATGAGGCGAATTTGCTTAAAAGGATTGTTCTTGAAATAAAAATGCCGTTGTCCCCACAAGAAGACACAACGGCAGAATTTGATATTGTCATTGTATGTACGCGGATTGATTCTCATCACATGCGTTTTTATATGCTCCGTATATTTAACAGCCATGAAAGGAGTGAATTTCATACAGAGGCAATTTTTAGATACGCGGTCAAGCCAATTGAGGAAACAAAACGAGTGACTTTTATATGTGCGATAGGTATCCGGACGAACGTAACGGGATTTTTCTTCCAGAAATTTCTCAAACATCGTTCTTACTGGTTCAAAGCAGCGAGCATTTTCATCCGAGAGATAAGGAGACTCATTATTTCGAAGGCGCAGGTTAATTGCTTGTACAAGATCGTTAGCATGTTTTAGGAAACTATCTTCATCTTCAAAACGTGCTCTCATACGATTAAGCCGTATAAACTTACGCTCCAACTTCCCCGTATAATCATTGGGAACTTTATACATGATATGCCATCCACGATTGTCATCGTGTTTTAATTGGGCAAGTTGATAAGCAAACACGCCCAACTTAAATTCAAAATCCAACTTCATAACACAAAATATTAAAGTTTAATACTACCAGTATTAACAAATTTAGTGCCGAAGTGGTTCCGAGTGTTAAAAATCGGGACTGGATATTAAAGTATCAGATAAAGTAAACGCTGCAACAAATTATGTTACAGCGTTTTATAAATTTTGGGTGGAGAGTGGGGCTCGAACCCACGACACTCGGAACCTCGAATCCGTTTTCGTAACTTGCTGAATTTCAGCAGTTTAACAAATC
>JBGUIU010000270.1:0-10182 GCA_045113275.1 Paludibacteraceae bacterium | reverse complement strand
CACCACCAATCACGACCACTCAACTGAGGCTACACCTTGTGTGGAGTTCACCAACGACCGAGGGGCTATGGCTGCTTACGTAGCCAGTATCTTCCCTCATGGTGGTGCGCTCATCTACGGCTCGCAGGAAGTAGGCTATCCTGAGCCTATCAACTTCTTCAAGTATGTACCCGTCAATTGGATGGCCAAGCCTGAGATCTATAAGGAGTATCAGCATCTCATCAGCCTCTACAACGAGCATCCCGCTCTTCGTAAAGGCACAATGACAGCCTGGCCCGATGATGATGTGCTCATGTTCGAGAAGGCCGACGATACAGAACGCTATCTGATTCTCGTCAACGTTCGCAACGAGCAGGAGACCGTCAAGCTACCAGAATCCTGGCAAAAGCTGGGCGAGTCCATCACCCTCGAACCCTTCGAGTATTGCATCGAGAAATTCTGAGGCTGGCATTCATAGTTACTTGCTGCTTCCCACGATTTTCGAGATATCCATCATCATACCACCATTGCCTGCCATAATCTGGGGCATCTTGCCGTCCCACTTCTCAATCATGTCTTCCTGAACGATCATGGGTGAGAGTGAGGCGGCAATGGTTCTGTTGTAGTAAGCCTCAGCATCGGCCTTAATCTTCATGGCCTTCGCATTACCCTCAGCCTTGGCGACGGCAATCTTGGCGTTGGCCTCAGCCTCTTTCACCTCGTTTTCAGCCTTCAAGGCACTCTGGATGGCTGTGTTCTTGGCATCAATCATCGAGAGCAACGACGATGGAGGCGTGATTTTCGAGGTGAACTCCTCCACGAGGAAACCCTCTGCCATCAGCGACTTCTCCAGACGGCTGCGGACATCGCGCTCGAAGTTGGCACGATTCGACATCAGCGAGTCTGAGGTGTATTGGTTGGCGCAGGTGCGATAGGCCTCGTAGATACAGGTACGGATGTAGCCTTCCTCCAGTTCCTTCACGCCCACACGATATTTGGTGAAGATATCGCAGGCCTTGTCTGGGTTGATGCGATAAGCGATGGTGGGATCCATCTCGAAGAGCGACGCATCCTTCGCATTCACAGAGAAGGTTTCGTATTGCTTGCGCTGTGTAAACGTGGGATAGGTGAAGACGTTCGTGGTGATGGGGTTATAGAACACCCAACCCTTGCAGGTGCCTTCCACACCACCGTAGTCCTGCTCGTTGAGCGACCATTTGTGGAAGCGGATGCCCACTTCGCCAGAGTCCACCACTGTGCAGCAAGTAGCGAATAGTATCAGAATCAATACGATGCTACCTCCTACAATTGCAAATAAACGGTAATACTGTTTCATCTTTCTTCATTTTATGGTTGTCGTTTGCAAAGATACAACATTCTCCCCACATCCCATCATCTTCACCCGTTTTTAACCTTTAGAAAGACTTCACTCGCACAAAAAATGCGCAGTCATATAAATAATATATAGATATAAAATAGGATATTAATGGCATTCGACATACAATTTTAAATAACTTATTGGTTATAAATGTGTTATATTATAAAGTGTGATGAATATAATGACATATTAATGACATAAAACGACATGTTAATGACATAAAATCTACACACTTTCATGAATAATGAACAATCTCCTCGATATATGCCCATTAAAGACGACTGCGCTAGGTAGCACATTCGAAACCTCCTTCTCTCAACTTTTTCCATTAATCCCTGTTCGGCAATTCTCTAGAGAATTCAATGCTTAGCACTAATGCCAGCAATTGCTAAGTCCTATCTTGCGCTCAAATTCTCTAGAGAATTCATCAACAACTCTTAGTCAGAAAACCTGCAAGCCCTAGTCATCGCTTTTGCACCCTCCCTTATCAACAATTAATCCCCATTAAATCATCTAGGTGTACATTGAATGCCGTTTTACCGTGTTTTTATGTCATTTATATGTCATTAATATGTCGTTTCTATGTCATTATGTATTTTTATAAATAATTGATTAACAATAATATGCGATACAATTATGTCATATGTCATTAGGTTTTGTAGTTCCACTGTATAATCTACGCAGACCATCTATCGTTTTCTTCATCTCCTCCCTTACATAAAGAGGCTCCAATACTTCCAGCTTCTCCCTATGCCAAAGCAACTGCTGATAGAAATTATAACACGGAACTATTCGGTATTCAAAAATACTCCAATCCTTATTTGTCTCGATTTCCTTCTGTGATTCGTGAATAGGGAGATACCTTATATATTCTACCTGAGCACCATACACCTTAATGCGAATCACCTCAGGCTTTTGGTTGTCAGAGTGGTTGACACCAAAACTGCCATCAAAATATTCTTCAGCCGTGATATCTAATGAAGGAATCATTTTCTTATCCGTGAGTACTACATCCTCCATACGCTCTAAGGCATATACAGACAATTCTCCTGGATGGGTTTCTGGTTCTGCAACCAAATACCAACGTTGCTCCCATGTACGCATAAAATACGGAATCAGCACATGATGTTTATTTGTTTTTTTGTTGAACGAATAATAATCACATTCTATTCCTCTTTTCTTATCAATGGCTTCCAAGATTATCTGAACACACTCCACTCCTGTAGGTGCATCTGACAATACCATCTTGTCACGATGCTTCAGTGCCAGTTCCGTCATACCCTCAATATGATAGGCTGACAGCAGATAGTCATAAAGCGAATCATCCTCACCATAAAGAGCCTGATGATGGTGCAACTCATACTTGCCAGTCCGTTGATTGAACTCAATATAGCATGGAAAGGTCTCGTCAATGTAATCTTTGTACCTGAGAAAAGTACGAGGCTGTATTTCATCACCTTCATAGAGTGATGAATACTGGTAATAATCATTTATCTCCTTCAGAGTCATTGGCCCTTTCCGCTCCATGAGATTTATCAGATACAAGCATTTCTTAAGTTTCGACATACGCGTTCAATTTTGTGGCAAAGATAAACATAATATTACAGAAGACCAAATAATATTGATACAAACTGGCATTAATTATTATCTTTAGTTCAGTAAATGGTGCAAAGATATGGTGAGGGTAAGACAAAAAATGTCCGCCTCATAGATTACTTTTGCAGCCATGAAACAAAGAATAAATCAATTATTAGGAGAAATGTCTGCAGGTCTTTATGATAAGGAGACGGAATGTGCATTAGTATTATTGACTGCAATCGCAGGCGAGAGCATATTGTTGCTAGGGCCTCCGGGTATCGGAAAATCATTAATAGCTAGACGAACAAAAGCCATTTTCAAAAATGCCAAGAGTTTCGAATATCTCATGTCCAGATTCTCTACACCTGACGAGATATTTGGCCCTGTGAGTATTCGTAAAATGAAGGAAGAAGATAAATATGAACGCAATATAGATGGTTATATGCCGACTGCAGATGTTGTATTCTTGGATGAAATATGGAAGGCAGGACCTGCGATCCAGAACTCTTTGCTGACAGCAATTAACGAAAAAATATATCATAATGGAGAGAAAGACATCCGTTTGCCTATGAAAGTGCTCATTGGTGCAAGTAACGAGTTGCCGGCATCTGGCGAGGGGTTGGAAGCTCTGTGGGACAGGTTTATCATTAGGATGGTTTGTGGTAGCATTTCCAAGAGGGAGGATTTCGATAAGATGATACTTGATGAGCATACTGATCTGAATCCATCCATTAAGTGTACCATTACAGAAAAAGAGTATCACCACTGGCAGTCTGAGATATCTAAGGTCAGTGTACCAAATGAGATTCTGGATGCCATCCATTCAATACGAGAGGCTATGAAGACGGTTTCAATACAACATGAAGAAGAATACGATGATGAAGCTAGTGAAGATGAATCCAGATTGGTCTATATCAGTGACCGCCGGTGGAAAAAGATTATCCGCTTGCTTCGCACATCGGCATTGATGCAAGGACGGGATACTGTCAATCTTTCAGACTTGTTACTTTTGAAATATTGCCTATGGCAAGAGATGGATGAGATAAAGCCTATCAATAGGATTATCATCAGGTCTGTCTTTTCAGAATGTACTTATAGTATTCTGAATCTGAGAAAAGAAATCAAAAGTTATTTACGAAAGAAGACAGAGCAGCATAACTATTCTAAGATGATATCTTCAAAAACTGATTCTGGCAAAATGGTCTATAACAGTTTCTATTATCACGTTCTGGCTCATGGTATAGGACATACTTTCATCGCCATCGCCGACTTCATGAATATACCCTATAAAAGCCCAGCAAAACGGAGTTTGGGCGAACACGGCATCATTTATCAGGATAAAGAAGATGGTGAACAGAAGACTATTATCAGGATATACGACCTCAAGAATCGTAAAGGTTCCTTACCAGAAGGTTGGAGAATGACAAACCTTTTGAGAGATAACGATTACATCTATCTCGATGGTGTCAGATATGAGATAGAAAAGATGGAAGACGGCCAAATGCAGAAAACGCAGACTACTCTATCGGCATCCCCAGATGATTTCTATAACGAGGTAGAATCTATATGTACACATATTAAAGAAATACATAATACATTGACTTCGAATCTGTTTTATAATATAGATGATGAAAAGGACATCTGTGATTTCATAGAAAAAATGAATAAGGAGATTATCGATATAAGGGTTAACATTAGCAAGGCTTTTACTTATGGACAATAAGATCACAACTCATCAAATGGCTTTCTATGTTGATTTCGTCAATCAGTTCTTTAAGACTGGTAGAATCCCCCCATTATCAATTGCCATCAACGCAAACAACCCTTTCCGCGATTCAGACGACTCTATTATAGATTATTTACGTGACCATTTTTCAAAGATGGAGTTATTCAAGGAAGCATTTTCAGATCCATTGCATAAGGCTGCCTACCGTAATGCGATTATCTCTTTCATTTCTGAAATTCTAAAGGAATCAGAGTTCAATGAAGATATTGAGGGAGCAATTCAAGAACAATCGAAAAAGATTGAATATGTTTATAGGAATAGACTTCAAATTGTCAAGAAGGCTATAGATGAAGGTCAAATCTGTTCAAAGGATTTTGACAGATTGATAGATGGTCTTAGCGATGGATTAAACGATAACGGAATAAAGGAGACAATAGATTTATTGAATTCTCGGACAAGGAATCATGCACTGACAGAGATTCTTTCATTGATAGGCAGAAAACCTTCAGATGCAGGAAATAGAAAGGCACATCTTTCGTATGGTAATCTATATTTGCCTCATTCTGGAGGGAGTGATATACATGGCATCACCGTAGGACAGTCTTTCGCTTCCCTGCTTCCCTTTGAAACAGCCTTGTTTTCTGACAATCAGACAGAAGACCTTTTCCTTCATAAATACGTTGATCATCAACTACAGTTATTTCATCACAAATCAGAAAACGGGAAACCCTCACGTGGATTGAATAATGTACGTACAAAAGACCATGGTCCAATGATTATTTGTATGGACACATCCGGTAGTATGGCAGGTCACCCTTTGGATGTTGCCAGAGTGGTAGTTTCTAACATATTTATGGAGGCCCAACGTCAGAGAAGAGCCTGTCTATTGATATTGTATTCTGAGGATATTGACGTGATTGATCTGACAAAGGCCTGGGAGAATTATAAAGTAAGATCAGGGGGTGGTTACAAGGACTTCATCCTGCAAATGCCGATAGTATATGGCGCAACTGATATCACCGGAATGTTATTGGAAATCTTTGAATTATGGGAAAGCAGTCAAGACTATCAGTTGGCCGATGTGTTGGTTATTAGTGATTTTGAAATACCCAAGCCATCCATCGAACTGCTTTCCAAAATGATGTATTATAGAGAGCAAGGATACCGTTTCTTTGGTTACAAGATCGGATTCACAAATACGGCATTATTGCCCTATTTCAACGAAATCGTACAACATGAGGCCATCTCAGGAGAATTGTTATCCCAATAAATATTTCATATCTTCCTCAGAAAGGATCTTCCCATCCTTCTTGTCAGCCATAATAATCTCATTACAAAGATCCGTCTTGAGTTTCTGCAATTCTAAGATTCTTTCTTCTATAGAGTCTTTGGCAATAATAGAATAACTGAACACTTTCTGTTTCTGTCCGATTCTGTGCAGGCGGTCTATGCCCTGTATCTCAGCAGCCTTATTCCACCAAGGCTCATATATGAATACGGTGTCAGCTACTGTGAGATTTAGTCCAACGCCACCCGTTTTCAGTGTCATCATCAATACCCTGCACTTCTCATCGGTATTGAACTTCTCAATAACCCGCTTCCTGTTATGGGTCTCTCCTATTATAATATCATAGCCAATATGGTATTCATCCAGTCGTTTCCTCATCGTCTCAATACCACCCAGATAGTGAAAGAATACCACCACCTTCTTTTTCCCACCTTGTAATGCCTGGCAGATACGATCTGTCAGCAAATCTGCCTTTGGGGAGGTAATCTTGCCATTGCTGACCACCTCTGGTATTGAGGCAATCCTTCTCAGTTCAGAGAGCGTTTCAAAAAATGACACCTGCATCTTGCTATTACCAATAAGGCCAAGAGCTATTTTCCGTTTTACCTCATAGAGCTTCTTCTGGTTCTCATTCATCTCCACATATACCACATTTTCTGAAAGATCCGGCAGATCGTTAAGCACATCTTCTTTCATTCTTCTCAGAATAAAAGGAAATACTCGAGTCCGCAATTCGTTGGTAACGGTCTTTGCACCATCCATAATGGGAGCCAGATATTTCTCCTTGAATTTCTTGAAATCCCCAAACATCGTTGGTTCCAGGAATGAGAAGAGTGAATAGAGTTCAGTAACATTGTTCTCAATAGGTGTACCGCTCAGGGCCAGTTTATGCGAACCGTTTAGCAGTCGTACGGCCTTTGTTGTCTTTGCGTCATAGTTCTTGATGGCCTGAGACTCGTCGAGGATAACATAATGGAATGAGAAATCTTTCAGTCTTTGGGCATCAAGTCTCACGATAGTATATGTGGTGAGGATGAGATTCGCTTTGAAGGCATCTTCGAGGTTTCTGTTCTTGCCGTAGTACACGTAGTAGCTTAATTGTGGCGCAAAGCGTTTTAGTTCATTCTCCCAGTTGAATATCAAGCTGTTTGGCATAATAATGATGGCAGGCTGCTGCAATTCTTTTTGCACTAGTGCCAGCAGTGCGATGACCTGAAGCGTCTTACCAAGTCCCATATCATCAGCCAGACATCCGTTTCTGTTATTCTGATATAGATAATACAACCACTTCAGCCCTTCTTCTTGGTATCCTCTCAACTTGGCATTAACGTTGGGCGAAAGTGATGGCTGTTTGCTTAGTTCTGCCATTCCCTCATAAAAAGCCTTTACAGGCTTGATTTCCTTACCTTCTAATTGGCAGTTCAATAATTTCTCGATCTCAGGAATATCAAAAAAAGAAAACTTGAATTGGCCAGTCTTTTTATCTACTTCTTCACATAATCGTTTCAGTCTCTTCAAGAGTTTATTGTTGATAATGCCTTTTCCCAGATTCGACAGATCTATAAACTCATTGTTCTGGTATTTCCTGAGGAATTCGGCAAGATTGTATTCCACATCTCCTATTTGCACCTTTGGCACACCCAGAAAGAAATTTACACCATAGCTAACCAACATCCTTATACGAGGATGTATCCGCTTAATGTCTATCTTCTCCAAATTCTTTGCACCAACCACTCTGTAATTAAGGGAAAGACCTGGAAGACAGTTGTCCAAGAACTTTGAAACCAGATATTTCGGCAAGATGAAAGAATCGATGCTATCTCTCAATTTTTCCCATTCATCCTTTGTCTTGCAATAGGGATAGAGCGACTTGTGTATCTTCTTGATGTCACTTTCAGTCTTTTTATAGACCACATTCCATAGTGAGAGAATCCCTCTTTTATCTAGTTCAGCAATGTAATAGAGCTTAATATCCCTTGTAAGATCAGAATCAAAATCCGAAACAGAGTGAATGACTTTGAAGGAAAGCGACTTGTCTTCAAGAAATCCATTGATTAATATGGTGGGCTTCAGCATTTTTTTATGTTCATCTCGGTAAATAATCTGGCAGTGCCTCATCTCATAGGTCAGTTTTACATTCTCGAAGTAGGAATAAAACACAGACAAATATTGATTTATCTTATTCACAGGCATTGACTGTATGAACTCGTGCAGCAATGAGAACCTTGCTCCGATGGGAGTAATAGGATAGATGATGTTTCCGGAAATGATATACTCATCCGACAACATCTTGAAATTTTCGACATAGTAAGTTGTATTCGATGCTGTGAACGTAGTTGCATAATAATCCATATTCTGCCTAGAGATATGTAGATAAACATCAAGTGTCACATCTTTCACTTCAATCATCTCCATCTTCCCATTCACAAGATTGTCACAGAGCGTGATAAGACGTATAATACTGGGGTTGTCAGCGAGATAAACCATTTCTGCATCTCTCGCTTTGTAGAAGCGATAGAAATGGAGTACGTTACGTAGATTAACAGGATAGTTCTCAGCCAAATAATCTGTAACCACCTGGCCTTTCCTATTAACCACTTTCAGTACAAGACCGCCTCTATCTTCAGTAATCTGAAAAAACAGATCACCTTCGTAGAACAGAGCAGGCTTTCTAACATCAACCTCAGCATCTTTCAACTTTTTCTTCAGCGAATCACCAAAAAGATTCATCGTCTGTCTTTATTTCAATGAATAATTTGGCTGCAAAGATACTGTTTGGGTAAGACAAAAGCTGTCCGAGGCAAAGAAAAAGTCCTCAATCTTTGGAGGTTTCAAGAAAAACCATTATCTTTGCATCCAGTTAACGCATTAAGTCTGAACGACGATGGAAATACAACCAGCAGTAAAGCAGCGCAGAAAGGAGATCAGGGATGAAGCAAAACGCATCCTATTAGAAAGGCCGTTGTATCATCCATACTTCCCCCACGACATCTATATAAACGTATCAGGTATCAAAGAGTGGCTGAATCAGCCCCATAAACACTATGCTGAGAAGAATGAGGCTCTGCTACAGCTACCAGAACTGCTTTTGAGTTCTGAATACCTTGGATCAGAGCCAGACCCTAAGGGACGAGACTATGTTATAGCCAGCCATCTTTTCAAAACGCAGATAGCAGACGATACCAGTTGGATTATAGTCAATGAAACTATTTGGGATGAATGTTGGGTACATAGTGTCTCAGACAACATCCCCTATATAAACGAAGAACAAGACCTCTGAACCCTTCCCTCCGGATCTGCAATCCGACGCGGTATTCTGAAGTCTTGCTATCTAAAAAACAGGACCTCTGAACCCTTCCCTCCGGAACTGCAATCCGACGCGGTATTCTGAAGCCCTATTGTTTTCTGGTGCAAAGATAGGAAAAATATCAATACGTTCCAAATATTTAGGGAGATTTTTTATGTTCTACCCCAAAGTTGGGCTTTCTCACAGTTTGTTTCTCCGCTTTTTTGAATGAGGCAGCCCAATCTTCATAACCACATGAAGGGCAAGTAGCCTTAAACTGTGAAGAAAAGTCGTAAATAACATCACCACCGTTACACCAAACGACTGGGCCACCACATTTGGGGCAGATTAAATCAACAACCATTAAACAACTCATAACACTCCTTTTTATTTTGTATCCATCTCCTATTTTCCGCACTCTGTGCATTTCATCAATGTTACACCTCTTACCATAATTCATTCGTTTTTTGTTATATTTACGTTAGACACGGTCATTTATGAATCAACAGACCCACATGCCAGGCAGATGTACTTGTAGAATCACATCATTAAGCATACAAGTAAAATCCATAGGTACTTCTCCCCAATTTAAATTATAAAATTCATCTTTATCCCAAAAATTAATCAAAATATAATTATCCTCTTTACAATCTGTAGTGAAAAATTTAGTAATACAATAATCCATTCCATACACTTTTTTCAACTCATTGACAAAATCATCGAATTCAGAAACATTTCCACAGATGCTCTTGTGAAAGTAGCCATAAACCATAATGCAATTACTCAAGGAGATATCTGCTCTTACAATTGAGCATTTTTCTATTGCATCTTTGATTTTATTGATTGCTACTTCTTTCCAATTTTGTAAATGATAACGCAAAAGTATACCAACAAATAATTTAATAGTATACCAGTCCCAAAGAGCGCTGCAAATATACAAAGAGTTG